>JAITHH010000186.1 GCA_031280065.1 Treponema sp.
ACGGCTGCGCGCTCTTGCGGGTTCCTATAAGAACTTTGATTACGCCGGGCTTCTGGATGCGGAACGGGTACAGGCGAGTATCACGCCCCTGGCCGGGGGCCTGCGTTATTCCTGGGCGGCCAAGGCTGTGGACGGGCCGGTCTTGGAGGCGCTGCAAGCCCTGGCGGACGAACAGGAACTCACCGGGAAGTACCGGGCGCTCTTGGAAGGGGAGATCATCAACACCGAAGAAAAACGCAAGGTGCTCCACCACTTGACGCGCAGCCCGGATGCCAAGGCCCTTACCGGGAAGCCGGTCATGCACGAGGGCAAAGACTTGGGGAAATTCTACGCCGGAGAGCTGGAACGTATCGCCGCCTTTGCCCGGGATGTTCATAGCGGGAAGATACGGGGCGCCGCAGACAAGGCATTTACCACGGCGGTGCAGATCGGTATCGGCGGCTCGGATCTGGGACCCCGGGCCCTGTACCTGGCCCTGGAGAATTGGGCCGCCAAAGAAGGCAAACAGCGCCTGCAAGCGCGGTTCATCTCCAATGTGGACCCCGATGACGCATCGGCGGTTGCCGCGTCCGTCCCCCTCGACCAGACGCTCTTCATCCTGGTGTCCAAGAGCGGAACCACCCAGGAAACCCTGGCAAACGAACTGTTCATCAAGGACAAGCTCCGCAAGGCGGGGCTGGACCCCAGCAAACATATCGCCGCCGTTACCAGCGAGACCAGCCCCTTGGCCCATAACCCCGCCTATGCCGATTCCTTCTATATAGATGACTTTATCGGCGGGCGCTATTCCTCGACATCGGCGGTGGGCGGGGTGATTCTCTCCCTGGCATTCGGGCCCGAGGTGTTCCGGGAATTCCTGGACGGGGCGCATGAGGCGGACGCGCTGGCCCTGGAAAACGGCATACTCAAAAACGGCGCCCTCCTGGACGCCCTGACTGGCGTGTGGGAGCGAAACTTCCTGGGCTATCCCTCCACGGCGGTGCTGCCCTACAGCCAGGCCCTCTCCCGTTTTCCCGCCCACCTCCAGCAGTTGGACATGGAATCCAACGGCAAGCGGGTCAACCGGGACGGCATTCCGCTGTCCTACGCCACGGGCCCGGCGGTCTTCGGCGAGCCGGGAACCAACGGCCAGCACTCCTTCTACCAGCTCCTCCACCAGGGCACGGACATTACGCCCCTCCAGTTCGCGGGCTTTCTGGAGAGCCAGCGGGGGGATGATGTCAGCGTAGACGGCTCGGTGAGCCAGACCAAGCTCAAGGCAAATCTGGCGGCCCAGATTGTCGCCTTTGCCAAAGGGAAGCCGGCGGGCACGGACGCGGCCAGCCGCAACAAGGAATTCCCCGGAGGCCGCCCTTCCAGCCTCATCTACGGGGAGCGGCTGACGCCCCAAGCCCTGGGGGCGCTCCTGGCCCACTATGAGAACAAGGTGATGTTCCAGGGCTTTGTATGGAACCTCAACAGTTTCGACCAGGAAGGGGTGCAGCTTGGGAAGGTTCTCACCAAGCAAGTCCTGGCCAAGGCCGGCGGGGGGGATTCCGCCCTGAACGCCTACAGCGCCCTTCTGGGTATTTAGCGGGCGAGCGGCGGAAAGGAATTCATCATGAAACAGAAAAAAGCCGCGGCTGCGGGCCCCGAATGGGAAGAGACCAGCATCCGGGACTTTCTCGGCTTTGCTCCGGCCCGGATTGCCGATGAGTGGATGCTCATCAGCGCGGGGGAGGGCGCGTCAGGCGCGTGGAACACCATGACCGCTTCCTGGGGCGGGCTGGGCGTACTCTGGGGCCGGGATACCGCGTTTGTCTTTGTGCGGCCCACGCGGTATTCCTTCGCCTTCTTCAATGAGCAGGCGCTCTTCAGCCTCTCTTTCTTTGACCGTTCGCGGCATGAGGCGCTGGAATTCTGCGGCGCGTATTCAGGCCGGGACCATGACAAGGCGGAAGCGGCAGGGCTTACCCCCATTGTCTTTACCGGCGGACGGAGCGCGGGGGGCATCGGGTTTCAGGAAGCCTCGGAGACGATCGTGTGCCGCAAGCTCTACACGCACGACTTTGATCCGGCGCGGTTTCTGGACCCGGCGATCAGCGGGAACTACCCGGCCAAGGATTACCACCGCATGTTTATCGGTGAAATTCTGGGGCTGCGGGTGAGGAGGGGCGGATGATCCGTACCGAGAAACTTTCGGCGCTGCTGGAAACGGCGGGTGAATTCGTCATTCACGGGGATTTTGTGGACGCCGCGCCGTTTGGGGGCGGGCATATCAACGACACCTTCGTGTCCCGCTGGAACCAGGCGGGGACGACGGTACGCTATATCCACCAGCGCATCAACGATCAGGTATTTCTCCGCCCGGATCAGGTGATGGAGAATATTCAGCGGGTAACGCGGCATATCGCCGCGAAAACGCCCGGCAGAGGGAGCCGCCGCACGCTGACGGTGGTTCCGGCGCGGGACGGCAAGCCTTGGGCGCGGGATTCATCCGGGGGCTGGTGGCGGACGTATCTCTTTATCGAGGGGACTCACAGCCTGGATCTGGCCGCTTCCCCGGACGATGCCCGCTTCCTGGGCGCAAGCGTGGGCCTGTTTCAGAAGCAGCTTGCCGATCTGCCCCCGCCCCGGCTTCACGAGAGCATCCCAGACTTTCACCACATGGAGCGGCGCTACGAGCGCTTCTACCAGGCCCTGTCCCAGGACAGTCATGGACGGGCGCGGGAGGCGGCGGCGGAAACCGCCTTTATGCGCGAGAACGAAGCGCGGGGCGCGGTTCTGATCCGGGCGCTCCGCGAGGGGCGTATCCCGGAGCGGATTTGCCACAACGATACCAAGATGAATAACATCCTCATCGACGATGGGGACGGGAGCGCGTTATGCGTGGGAGACCTGGACACGGTGATGCCGGGTACGTGTCTTTTTGATGTGGGGGACTTGATACGGACGGTAACAACCAGGGCCGCGGAGGACGAACGGGACCTTTCCCTGGTGGAGTTCGATCCCCGTTTTTTCAAGGCGCTGATGGAAGGCTACTTGTCCGAGGCGCGGGAATTCCTCACTGCGGCGGAACGGGGGCTTGCGGTTGAGGCGGGCCGGAATATCACCCAGATCATGGGTCTGCGTTTCCTGACGGATTATCTTGAAGGGGATCACTATTACCACACTTCCCGTCCCGGCCACAATCTGGACCGCTGCCGCAATCAGATTGCCCTTATCAAGTCCATGGA
>JAITHH010000192.1 GCA_031280065.1 Treponema sp.
ACAGAACGGTCTCAGTCGCGGTAGATCAGCCGGGCGGTTTCGGGAAAAGCGTCGCCGCTCATGATCCCCGTGGTTCGTGAAAGGGTAACGGTTTTCAAGTTGTCACAGCGGGCAAATACCTCCTCGCCCATAATGGTAACGCGTGCGGGAATGGTTATGTTGGTAAGTCCGGTGCATCCGGCGAATGCGCTGCTCCCGATTGCGGTAAGGTTGACGGGAAGCGTTAAGGCGGTCAGTCCGCTGCATCCGTAAAACGCGCCCTCTTCGATAACGGTAACGCCTGCGGGGATGGTTAGCCTCCTCAGTCCGCTGCAATCGGCAAAGGCGTAAAGTCCGATGGACGTAACGCCCGCCGGAATCGTTACGCTTCGCAGATCTCTAAAACCGGCAAACGCGCCGTCTCCGATGGCGGTAATGCCCAGCCGTGCGGGAATCGTTATGTCCGCTGCTTTGCCGGTGTACTTGACCAGGGTCTGGCCGTCCACGACAAAGTCTCCGGTGTTTTGTCCAAACACCGCCGCTGTGCTCACCGCGAAGCAGAGGAGCAGGCCAGCCCAGGACAGGCCGTAAGAAAAGTCCGCCATAGTCAATCCTCACTGCGGGGGTTCCACCCCCGCTCCCCCGCCGGGGGGCCATCGAACCGCAGGTTCGCGCCCCCCGGTCCCCCCACCTATACCGGCCATTTTCTTGTTACGGCCTGAATTGCGCCAGGCTGACCATCTGTGCGCCATTCAGCCGGGAGTATTCCGCGGCATGGGCCATGTAATGGCTCTCAAAGGAATTCCGCACCAGATTCCTCCCAAGCCCCTCCTGGCGGATCACCCTGACAAAATCCGTGACGAAGTTCGGATCGCCGCCCGCATGACCCCCGCCCGCGTGGCCTCCCCCGGCGGCAATAGCAATATCTTCGATGTTCCCCGTGGAGAACCCCTTGACCTGGATGCGCCCTTCGTCCAGGTTCCCCGTGATTTCACCCTCTGTCCCAAAGAGCGTCATAGTCCGCGTGATACTCATCGTAAAGCCGGACATGGTGAAACTCGCCATGACGCCGTTGGTAAAGCGCAGGGACGCGGTCTGGTGATCCACCACATCGTTGTCGCAGTGGAATACACAGCGCCCGTAGGGGCCGGTTTCCAGCGCCTTAAAACGGCCCTCGATGGAAAGGTCCGTGGTAATCACATCCACCGGCCAGCCCGTGTGAGCGCCGAGGTATATCTTGGAAACATGGTAGGGGCACTCCGTCATGCGGGGACAGCCATCGAGACAGCGCTTGGGCGCGCCCTTGGGGGCGTTCTCCGCCTTAAAGTAGTGCAGCCCGCCGCAGGAGCTGATGGACTCGCAGGGCGCCCCGGCCAGCCAGTGCAGCATGTCCATGTCATGGCAGCTCTTCGCCAGGATCATCGGGGAAGATTCCGCCGTATTGCGCCAGTTCCCCCGCACAAAACTATGGGACAGGTGGATATGCCCCACCTGCTCCACCAGGTCGATGCCGATGAGTTTCCCGATGCGGCCTGAGACGAGCATATCCTTAATCGACGAGAAGAACGGGGTGTACTTGAGCACATGGGCGACCATGAAGACCTTATTAAACCCCGCTGATTTCCGCTCGATTGCCTGACATTCCTCCAAAGAAGGGACAATGGGCTTTTCACAGAGGATGTGCAGATTTTTGTCCATCGCCTGGTTCACGGGGCCGGCGTGCATCTTGTCCTGGGTGGCGATGATCACCGCCTCGGTCTCCGGGGGCAGGTTGGCCATCGCGTCCTTCCAATCGGTAAAGGCCCGGTCATCGCCGAGCCCGTGTTCGCTCTGAATCCGCTTGCGCCGGGCCGCTACCGGCTCGGCCACCGCAATAATCCGCAGCATGGCGGGATTCATGCGGGCGTAGCCCGCGTACGTGTGAGTCCCCCGGCTGCCCGCTCCCAATAACACCGCTTTTACTGGTTCCATAACATACTCCTTGCAAAGATTTTTCAGCGAATATCGTAAACACTCCGCAGCTTGATCCCCGAAGGGCTGCCGCCGAGAATTCGCACCTTCTTTTCTCCCCCGTTCATATCAAAGTAGTTGTCCGACAGCGCCAGGTCCTGATTCCGGTTGAGTATCTCCACGCTTTTCGCGTAAGCCGACGCCTTAATTGTAACATATTCCCCGGAAACCGTGCAGTTTAATTGGGGATTCTGGTAGTGAAAATACTTAGGCAGGGAGAAGATTGCCGTGCCTTCGGACAGGAGTTCCGCCCCGTCATAGAGGCGGTAACTCAGGTACTGATCGTTGATGGCAAGGTCCGGGACTTCGGTCTTGTCCAGCCACACGGAACTGAGCGCCGGAACTTTGACGGGGACGCTCTTTTCCTTGAGCGCCTTGGCCGAGGCGTCCCGTATCTCCCATTTGACGGTGAGTTTCCGCTCCGTCATGGTTTCGTTGGCCACGGACAGGCGGAAGCTCTTCTCGATGGTCCGCGGCTGGGCGTTGGCATTGGGGTTCTGGGTCAGCAGGCCCTCCTCATGGCAGGAAATCATCAGGGGCTGGAAGAAGCGCCGGGCGTAGTAGTGCAGGGCCTTCCAGCGTCCGTGGTAATCAATGGACGACCAGGAGGCTGCGGGCCAGATGTCGTTGAGCTGCCAGTAGACCGCGCCCATGCAGCGGCCCCGGTTGCGGCGGAAGTGTTCAACCCCGTACTTGATCGCCTCCGCCTGGAGCAGTTGGGAGGCGTAGATCAGGGTGTCGAGGCTCGCCGGGTACAGGAAGGTCTGGGACAGGTAGTTGATGATCTTGCCGTTGGCCGCGTTGTTCCGCTGATGCCGGTCCATAATATAGGAAAAGACATTGCGGTCTTGGGGCAGGGTGAAGCTCTCCACGGTTTTCATGCTGGGAAAGGACTGAAAGCCGAATTCGGAGACATAGCGGAAGCAGTAGCTGCGGTAATCCGAGAAGGGCTTGTTCCCGTGCCACACGTCCCAGTAGTGCACATCCCCCCGGTTGGGATCATTGGGCGCATCGAAACTCCCCCCCGATGAGGGGCTGGCGGGCCAGTAGAACGCCTCGGGATCGTGCTCCTTGAGGACCTGGGGGAAGATATACTCGTACATTTTGATGTAGTCCGCCTTCTGTTTGGGGCTTGTAACCCACAGCCCCATGTCCACGAACATTTCCATCTCGTTATTGCCGCACCAGAGCCCCAGGCAGGCGTGATGCCGGAGCCGCTTGATGTTGTCCGCCAGTTCCGCGCGGATATTCCGCTCAAAGTCCGCGTTCAGATCGTAGACCGCGCAGGCGAACATGAAGTCCTGCCACACGATAAGGCCCAGCTCATCGCAAATATCGAAGAAGAAATCGTTGGGGTAATAGCCGCCGCCCCAGACCCGCACCACGTTGAAGTTGGCTGCCGCGCACTGCTCCAGGAGCCGGCGGGTGCGCTTCTCCGTCACCCGTCCCAGGAGACTGTCCTCCGGGATATAGTCCGCGCCCATGGCGAATACCGGTACGCCGTTCACCTCGTGGGCGAAACTCTCCCCCCACTTGTCCTTCTGGATGCGCACGGTGAGGGTCCGCAGCCCTATCCGCTTTTCCCAGCGGTCGATCTCGGCCCCGCCTTTACTGAGGAGCCGCACGGCGACCGTGTAGAGGGGCTGCGCGCCGAAGCCGTTGGGCCACCAGCGTTCGGGGTTTTCGATGACGATCCGGGCCGGGGAACCGGGATAACGGGTTTCCTGTCCGCCGGGGCTGGTGATGACCGCCTCGTAGGAGAGGCCGTTCTGGGCTGTGGCGGCAGATGCTGCGGCAAATGCCGCGGCATTTGCCGAGTCCAATTTTACCGTAAAGCTGAGTTCCACGGCGTTTTTCTTGTGCTTCTGGGTGATGTACACGCTGTCTATGCGGGCGGTTTTGATCCCCAGGAGGGTAACGTCCCGCCAAATTCCCGCGTCCGGGAGCCGGGGGCCCCAATCCCAGCCGAACATACAATGGGCCTTGCGTATGTGGGGAAAGCCGTCCATGCACTCCGATGAGCCATCGGCGCGGGTCTTCTTGTACGCCTCCCGGATAAACCGCGTGGGGGAATGGAAGACGATCCGCAGGATGTTTCCTTCCTTTTTAAGGAGGCGGGTAACCTCGAATTCCCATGTCCGGTGCATGTTGTCCGCTGTGCCCGCAAGGGCGCCGTTGAGGTAGACATCGGCGAGGGTGTCCAGTCCCTCGAAGCGCAGCAGCGCCCGGCCGGAATTCAGCATGTTCTGGGTAACGGCGAACTGGTTTTGATACTCAAAGCCGTTTTCCATGAGGGCCAGGGCCTGGTCCTCGTTATCCCGCCAAAAGGGGTCCTCCATGCGTTTGTTTGCCAGGAGGTCTCCGTACACTGAGCCGGGAACCTTGGCGGGCAGCCAGCCGCCGTCCGTGTTTTTCTGGACGATTTTCATTTTCCAATTGCTGTGCAGTTTTTGAACGATCATTCATTTCTCCGTTTTGGTGTAATATCCTCTTACCCGGCGTCCCGCGCCGAAGTCAATCCTGTCCATGATGGATGATAGGGGGAGCTTTGCCAAGGGACCGGGGTGCGAAGCCTGTAGAAGGGGGGACCGGGGGGCCTGGGCCCCCCGGCGGGGGCGTTGCGGGGGCGGCGCCCCCGCATGGGGGGTAGCGGAAAAACCGCAGGCTTTGAAGCGAGGGGGGCTTGCCCCCCGCTAATCTCTTAAGTTGTTGACAGTGGGGACCGGGGACCTGTTATCTGCCCCGTTCCGCCTGTTCCTGGAGAACAGCCGCCAGGCCAAGCACGGTTTTCACGTCTTTTTCGTCCAAAGTGAGGAGTATCCGCAAAATTGAACGGATATTGCAGTCAAAGAGGGGCATCGCGGCCTCTTTTTTGCCGGTTCCGTCTTTGCCGGT
>JAITHH010000237.1 GCA_031280065.1 Treponema sp.
ATACCGGTACGACCGGAGCCAATGCAGGCAGAGCTGGGGCCGGTGGAGCGGGTACTGGCGGTCCAGGGACAAGCACGAATGCTAACAGTGCAGGCAACGCTGGTACAGCAGGGGCCAACGCGGGCAGGACAGGGACTGCGGCGAGCGGAACCAGCGCGGGAACCGCCATAGCTAGCGCGGGCCCTAGCATCGCTGGAGCAAACGCTGGAAGGGCCGGAGCCCCCGCCAATGCCCCTGGAAGAGCAACCCAGACTGCCGAAGAAGCGGAAGCTGAACGGAAAGCCCTCGCCGAAGCCGCGGAAAAACGCCGGAAAGCCCAGGAAGAAGAACTCTCCCGGAAGAATGAAGAAATCCAAAAACAAATGCGCACCGTGAGCGATCTGGTCAACCGGGGCCTTACCTATTTGCGGGAGAAGAATTTCACCGCTGCGGATCGGACTTTTAAGGATGCCCTCGCCCAAACCCCCCCTGGAGAAAATCGCTTTGACGCCCAGAAAAAAGCGGAAATTGCCCAAGCCTATTACAACGCCGCCTCCGCGCAGCCCGCAACCCCCGAAGGCAGAGAAGCGCTCAGAGCGGCTTCATCCTACGCCCAGGAAGCGGCCAAAGAGGACTCCTCGCAGGCCCTGCCCCACTATACCCTGGGGAAACTCAACCAGGATCTCCGCCAATGGGATAAAGCCTCCTCCGAACTGGAAGAAGCCGTTCGGCTCGACAAGGAGAATCACTTATATGCCTTCGAACTGGGCCGGACTTACTTTAACGCCCATAACTATTCCGCCGCCCGCCGCTCTTTCGAGACCGCCCTCAAAATCAACCCCAACTTCGAACTGGCGTGGTACAACTTAGGCGGCACTCTGCGGGCTATGGGCAGACCGGCGGAGGCGCTGGAGGCGTACCGGAAAGCCGTGGCAGTCAGACCCGGTTACGGCGTCGCCCACCGGGAAATAGGCCGAATCCTTGCCATCCAAGGAGATAACGCCGGGGCAGCGGACGCCTTTAACCGGGCGCTGAACGCATCGCCGAACGATACCGCCGCCCTCCGGGAACTTGGGGCACTGCAAAGCGCCGCCGGGAAGTACAGCGTTGCCGAGGGCCTCTTTACCAGGGCGCTGGCCCAGGACACCCAGGACGCTCAGACCAATTACAACATGGCCGTGGTTAAAATCGCCTTGGGAAAACCTACCGAGGCAGTCCAATACGCGGGAAAAGCCCTGGAGTCCGCCTCGTCCAACGGGGTCTACGCCTACACCCTGGGCCTTGCTCTGGAATCCGCCGGGGACAGCGACGGAGCCGCTACGGCTTACCTCAAGGCGATTGCCCTGGATAGCAGATACATCCGCCCCCGGGTTAACCTGGGCAGCCTCTACTTGGTCAAAGGCCGGTCCGGGGACGCCTTGACCCTCTTGCGGGAAGCCTACCAACTGGACCCCGCGTCATTCGAGGTGAATAACAACTTAGGCGCGGCCTACACAAAACAGGAAAATTGGAAGGCCAGCGTGGAGCATTACGAAAAAGCCTTGAAGGTGGACGCCGCCAACGCCACCGTCCGGCTCAATCTCGCCAGGGCATACGTGGGCGCGGGGGACCTTGCCCGCGCCCGGGACGCATACCGGGAAACGCTGCGGGTTGTTCCCGACCACTGGGACGCGCTTTTTGAGTTGGGGAAAATTTACGCCAGTCTGGGGGATACGGATCAGGCGAAGCAGTCATTGGGCGATCTTTTGAGGCGCAACCCGAATTACGCCGGTAAAGCCGAGGCAGAGCGCATCCTGGTGAGCTTATGATAAGGAGTTTTGCATGAACGCAATCATCACCGTGGTGGGCGCCGATAAGGTCGGTATCATCGCCCGGGTCAGCGCTTTTCTGGCGGAACGGAACATCAACATCGAGGACATTAGCCAGACCGTCCTCTCCGGAAATTTCGTGATGATGATGATGGCAGACTTGTCCGGGGGCAACAAGCCCTTGGAAGAAGTAAAGGCGGAACTGTCCCAACTGGGCGCGTCTATGGGGGTTTCCATCTCCCTCATGCATGAGCGGGTCTTTAGCGCCATGCACCGCATATAAGAGAAGGGGGCCGTCGCACCGCGGAGTCGCGCCCCCGGCCTCCCCCTTCATATCAAATCGCGGTAAGCATTTCCGTATAGTAACGCGCTTCGATTTTATCACGCCCGATGCCGATCTTATCCAGAAGTTCCAGAAGCCGCGTCCGGGCCGCCTCGCGGGTTTCCGGGCCGTCCCGGTCCGTAAGCAATTCCAGTTCCGCAAACCAGCCCAGCCCTTCAACGAGGCACAGCTCCGCCCGGATATCGCCGTAACGCCAGGCCTCGCCTCGTTTTACCTTAGACGCGCCGGGCGCGAGATGGAGCAGCCTGAACAGCCCTTCCAGGGTTTCAGCCCCCGCCGACGCGGGAGGAGCCAGGAGTAATTCACGCTCGTCATTTATCTCCATCCCGTCCCGGACTTCCTTGTACTTGTAGGTTATTCGGACCGCTTCAGCCTCCCTGCCGGCAGCGTCACGGGTCCACTCCTTTCTGATACGGATGCCTGAACGGGGAAAGTCTGCGCGGGGAGGATTGCCATCCGGGGCCGGAAACCAGTACACATCCTCGCGGCGGAATTCTTCCCGGTAGGATGCAAAGCGGGAAAGGCGCCCGCGCACGGCTTGAGGGTCAGCGGCCCACGCCTTGAGTTCCATTTCAAAGGTCCGATTGTCCGCCGCCGCAGGTTCCATAGCATTTTTTCGGATGCAATCAGCGGAACTTGAGTCAAAATATTCGTTTTATTAACCAAAATCGTATTATTTTTTAACAAACTGGCGTTAGGATCGCAAATAGAGGGGCGATTCCCTTGTTGATACGGCGGTTCCGGGATATAAATTATCATAGATGACCGTATGTCATGGCGGAGCTTGGAAAAATTCATTTTTCAGCTTCCTTTTTATCATAAAAAGAGGGAAAAATGCCGATAAATTACCAATATGAATATCCGGGTCCACTGTGTATTACTGCTCATGGTTACGGCTTCGGCCTTGGTGTCCGCTGACGACACCATCCATATCATACGAAAGGGGGAAACGGTATATTCTATTGCCCGTACCTACGGGATTAGCCCTAACGAGGTAATCAGGATGAACGGCCTCACCGATCCGTCGAAAATTCAGGTGGGACAGCGTATCAAGATACCTCACGCACGGGGTTCGGGCGGGGCTGGCGCTTCGGCTGAATACCGGGTCAGCCGGGGGGATACGTTCAGTTCGATAGCCCGTCTGTATGGAGTTACGCTGGGGGCGCTGCTCCAGGCCAACGGTTTTTCGGAAAACCATGTGCTGAAGGCAGGAGAACGGCTCAAGATTCCCCTGCCGCTGGCCCTGTCTCCCAGCGCGGCGGGGCCGCCGCCGGTCAATTACGGGGATGTGGTTCTCCAGACTTCCGGGGCTGCGGGAAAGGGGGACCTCAGTATCCGGTGGCCGGTGGCCGCCAAGGAGGTGAGCTACATGACCGGCAAGCTCAACGGGGTGGTTCTCGTGGGCGAGCAGTCCGAGGCGGTGAAAAGTCTGACCGACGGGGCGGTTGTATCAGCGGGACCTTACCGCGGGTTTGGGAAGGTCGTCATTGTTCAAATGCCGGGAGGATACTTCTATGTATACGGCGGCTGTGAAAGTTTATCGGTGAAGGAAGGCGACCGGGTCTCGCCGGGGAGCGAACTGGGGAGGCTGGGCATTGACGGCGTATCGTCTAAGCCGCAGTTATTCTTCTTAGTTTACCTCAGCAACAGCCCCATTGATCCTGCCAAAGCGCCCAGAACATAGGGGCAAAGGCGTATTTTGAGGGTCTGTCCGGGCGGAAACGCCGCGGTCAGTTTCTATTTAAAAATTTAAACCTGAGAAAGGTGGTTTTATGGCAAAAATGGTTGAGAATTTGGATACATTCAGCCGAAAAGGTAACAAAAGGGGAGCGGTTCCGCGTCAAATGAATGAAGTTGGAGTTGAAAGAAGCCGGGTGAAGAAGCGATTGCAAACAGTCCATTCCGCGAAGAGTTCCAAAAAGGCAAAGCCCGTCAAAGAGACGGACCCTTTGGCGCTCTATTTCAAGCAGATTTCCAAATTCCCGCTTCTGACCGTCCAGGAAGAGCAGGCGATAGGAGAGAAAATCGTCGAGTACCGGAAGAAGATCAAGGAGCTTGACGAGCGCTGCCGGGGCGAGGGACAGCAGGATGAATTCTTCCGGAAAGAGCGGACGGCGCTTGAAAATATCCTCCTCTCCCACAAAAACCGGATGATCAATTCGAATCTCCGCCTGGTGGTTTCTATCGCCAAGAACTACCAGCACCGGGGCTTATCCCTGCTGGACCTGATCGACGAGGGGAATATCGGACTGATCGAGGCGGTGGAGCGCTTTGACTATACACGGGGCTGCCGCTTTTCGACCTACGGCACCTGGTGGATCAGGCAGGCGATCATCAAGAGCATCGCCGATAAGGGGCGGGTCATCCGTATTCCCATCCACATGCTCAACACGATCAAGAAATGCTATTTTGTGGCAAAACAGCTCACCCAGGACCTTGGCAGGGACCCCAGCGACGAGGAACTCTCCGAATATCTGGGGATTCCTATCTCCAAGGTCAAGGAGATCGTCAAGCTTTCCCAGGAAACCACGAGCCTTGACACCATTGTGGACGATGGGAACCTTACCCGTTTGGCGGACCTTATCAAGGACGATACGATGGCGGAACCCTTTGAGATGGTGTTCTCCATGACCTTGCAGGAAACGATGGAGGATATACTTTCCAATCTTTCAGAACGGGAAATGAAGATCATCCAGCTCCGTTTTGGGCTTACCGGCGAGGGGCCGCTGACGCTGGAGGAGACGGGAAAGCAGTTGGGCATCACCCGCGAGCGGGTCCGGCAAATTCAGGAAAAAGCGACCTTTAAGCTCCGCAACTTAAAAGAGCTTCATGAACTGCGGGAGAATCCTTAACGGGGGAGGAGGAACAGCGGACAGATAACCGCAACTAATGCGGTTACCTGTTCCGCTCGAGATACGCGGGGCGTAAACGTGCGTTTAATTCCCGTAGATATGGGCAAGACTGTGGAGCAGTTCCTTGGCTTTTTCTTTGCAGCCGCCGCACACGGTTCCGATCTTGGTGGCCTGCTGAAGTTCCTCCCAGGTGCGGGCCCCGTGGCTGAAGGCGTCTTCAATATCCTTATCCGTGATGGAAAGACAGCGGCATATCTCCACAGCCGGTTCTTTCAGGAGCCCGGCCCTGCCGGTCTTCTGGAGATAGTCATCAATGGCGGAGCGCAGGGCTTTGTCCCCAAGAACCGAACAGTGAATCTTGTACTCAGGAAGCCCGCCCAGCTTGTCCACCAGGTCTTGGGGCCGGATGGCGTAAGCCTCGCGGATGTTCATGCCTTTGATAATCAGCGAAAGCATACTGGTCGAAGCGATGGCGCTGGCGCAGCCGTAGGTTTTCCACCGGACATCGATGATAACATCGTCCTGGATTTGCAGGAGCATCAGCATCTGGTCGCCGCACTTGATGTTTCCCGTCTGCCCGCGGGCATTGGCCGCAAATTGGGATTCGTCCCCCAACAGGACATTCCGGGGATTAGTAAAATGGTCTTTCACCGTATCTGAGTATAGCCAATCGGACATACTGAACTCCTTGCATACGCCCTTACAACGTTGACATGGCCCTGAGCCGGGCGATGATGGGCGGCAGGGTCTGGATGATATAATCGATGTGCTCCTCCGTAACGCCCCAGCCCATGCTGAACCGGATTGAGCCGTGGGCGAGTTCGGGCCCCACCCCGATAGCCATGAGCACATGGGAGGGTTCGAGGCTCCCGGAGGCGCAGGCCGAACCGGTGGACACCTCGATTCCGGCCAAGTCCAGGGCCAGGAGGATTGATTCCCCTTCCGCGCCGGGAAAGGAAACGTTGAGGGTATTGGGCAGAGTCTCTTCCGCATGGCCGTTGATCTTGATGTCCGGCACCTCTGCTAAGAGCGCGTCCCGCAGCCGCCGCCGCAGGGCGCTCATCTTTTCCCCATACGCGCTCAGATTTTGCCGGGCCAGGGCCGCCGCCTTGCCGAAGCCCAAAATACCGGCGTTATTGTAGGTTCCCGCCCGGAAGCCGTCTTCCTGATGGCCGCCGCGGATCAGGGGATGGAGGGGCGCTCCCGGCCTGACGTACAGTGCGCCGGCCCCTTTGGGGCCGTATATCTTGTGGGCCGACATGGTCAGATAGTCCAGGCCGATTGCTTCCGCATCCACCGGAATCTTTCCAACTGCCTGAACCGCGTCGCTGTGGACATACGCTCCGGCGTCCTTGGCCAGGCGGCTGATTCCGCTCATATCCTGGATAGTTCCGGTCTCGTTATTGGCCATCATCACCGAGACGAAGAGGGTCCGCTCGCTCAGACATTCCTTGAAGGCGTCAAGCCGCAGTCTGCCATCGCTGTCCACCGGGAGAATATGCACGGTGAAGCCCAGGGATTTGAGGTGCTCCGCCGAATTGAGGACGCAGGGATGTTCGACTGTCGTGATGATGATCTCCGTCCGCCCGGAGCGCAGGGGGCGTCCGTCCGGGCCGGAAGCCAGGCTGCGCATGGTCTGGAACACCGTGTTGTTCGACTCCGAGCCTCCAGAGGTAAAGATGATTCCCCGGGGGCTGCCGTTCACCAGCGCTCCCACGGCTCTGCGGGCCTCTTCTACTCTGGCGCGGGCCAAGCGCCCCGCGGCGTGCATACTCGACGCGTTTCCATATACCTCAAAATCCTCAATCATCGCGGCTTTAACCTCTGGGCTGAGGGGGGTAGTGGCGTTATAATCCATATAAATTCGGGCTGCCGGCATACGTTTCTCCCTATTGAATAATTCTTACCGTTCTTATCATAATACTAGATATTCGCGGGTTTGACTACAGTCATGGGTGGAGTTTATTTCACTTTGGGAGATTTTCTTACTGCCGAAGCATGGGGCGGGAAAAGGGCCCTATCTCCAATAAAAACCCCTTGACGTTTCTTTCAATCCCTGGTAGTATACTAACTAATGCAAATGTATAGAACAGCGCCGAACGATTTTTCTATAGAACAGCCTAACTGGGCACGGTCTGTGCTCTCTCTCTC
>JAITHH010000004.1 GCA_031280065.1 Treponema sp.
GCCGTTGTGCTTTCAATCATAGTCATTTCAGGCTTCTATATCATCCAGGGAATATTCTTCCCGCCCCAGAGCCCGCAAAGCAGCGCGCCCGCCGCTCCGGTTGCCGGGGCCCCCGCTCCGGCCGCCCCCATTGGGGACCTGCCGCTGGCGGAACTGAGCGTCCCGCAGACCGGCAGGGCCGCCGAGACGGATTCGGGCCCTGTTGCGGAACAGCGGGTAACCGTTGAGACCAACCTCACGCGGGTCGTCCTCACCAGCGCGGGCGGGGACATCGTGTCTTATAAGCTGAAGGAGCATCAGGATCAGGACGACTTGGTGGAAATGGTGCTTCCCGGCACGGCTGAATCCCACGCCTTTACCGTGGCCTTTGGAAACTTGAACGCCCAGCCGGTAACTTCCTTCTTTTATATGAACCGCCTTTCCGATTACAGCGTGGAATTCTACCGGGATTTTTCCATGGAGAGCGGGGGGCGTTTCCGGCTGACCAAGCGCTATACCTTCAAGCCGGATGAATATATGTTTGAACTCACCGTGTCCCTGGACGGCGGCCATTCAGCGCCGGCCCTCAATTTTTCCGGCGCGGCCTATACGCTGGGCTTCGGCCCGCAGATCGGCCCCCGGTTTGAAAAGCTGGACCAGCGCTACGATTACCGGAATTACTACACCTATATGAACGGTAAACAGCGCACGGAAAAGGTCAAAGACAACGCCCCGGTGATCATCACGTCCCGCGTTTCCTGGGCGGCGATTGCGGGCAAGTACTTTACGTTTATCGCCATACCGGACGCCACCAACTACGAATTGGCCTTTTCCACCAGGCCGGAACCGGGCCTCCCCAGCGCGTCCCGCTTCTACATGAGCCGCCCGGCGCTGGACGTTTCCCGGACCGCCGACACCTACCGCTTCTATCTGGGCCCCAAGAGCCAGAAGGCGCTGGCGGTGTACGACACGGGGAACAACGGCTTTAACCTGCGGGACATGGCTCTGATCCGCGTGGCCAATACCAGCGGTATCCTGGCCCCTCTGGAAACGGTGCTCAAGTGGTTCCTGACGATTTTCTTCCGGGTGATTCCCAACTATGGGGTGGCTATCATCCTCCTTACCCTGCTGGTGAAGATTCTGCTCTTCCCCCTGACCAAAAAGAGTTCCGAGGCCACCCTGCGGATGCAGACGCTCTCGCCAAAGATCAAGGAACTCCAGGATAAGTACAAGGATAACCCCACGAAGATGAACGCTGAAATGGCGGAACTGTATAAGAAGGAGGGCTATAACCCCCTGTCGGGCTGTCTGCCTATGCTGCTCCAGATTCCGATTTTCTTTGCGATGTATAATCTTTTCAATAACCACTTTGACCTGCGGGGGGCGCTGTTTATTCCGGGCTGGATTCCTGACCTGTCCCTTCCCGAATCGGTGTTCAACTTTGCCCCGTTCCGCCTGCCCCTGCTTGGCTGGAGCGATATACGGCTGCTGCCTTTTATCTATGTGGGTTCCCAGCTTTTGTCAGGCAAGATCACCCAGACGCCGGATCAGCAGGGCAACGCCCAAATGAAGATGATGCTTTACGTCATGCCGGTAATTTTCTTCTTTGTTTTGTACGATGTGCCGTCGGGCCTGCTTTTGTACTGGATCATGACGAATATCCTCTCGATGATTCAGCAAATGGCGATCAACAAGTATCTGGCGAAGAAGCGGGCCGCGATGGCGGCGGCAGCTCCGGAGCCGGTGATTGCCCCCCGGAAACGGAAAAAACGCTAGGGGGGAACCGGGGGCGCGGGGGTGGAACCCCGCATTAGATCACGGAATTTCTTTTGCGAGGAGCGCAATATGGTATATGAATTTGAAGGCCGCACCGAAAAGGAGGCCATCGACCGGGCGGCGAAAGAGCTTGGGCTGGAGAAGGACAGGTTTGATGTTGAAATCCTTGAAAGCCAGCGTTCGGGGCTGTTTAAAAAAGGGTATGTGCGGATCAGGGTGCATGCGGATCAGCCGGTTTCAGCGCCGGTCAGCCGGACATCCCCGGCGGACACAGCCGCCCAGCCAAAGCGGGAGCGCGCTGCGGAGCCGGTGTTTGGGAATCCGGCGGCTGCGGACGATTTTGAACAGGCTGTCTTGAACTTTGTGGAGGAAGTGATCCGGCGCATGGGCTATCAGGGGGCTGTATCGGTGCAGTTCCGGGAGGAACGCAAACTGGGCATCAAGATCGACTCTCCCAGCTCATCAATCCTGATCGGGAAAAAGGGCAAGAACCTGGATGCCCTGCAACTGCTGACCAATATTTACGCGGGGCGGCAGGGCCGCGAAGAGGTACGGATCATCCTAGACAGCGAAAACTACCGTATCCGCCGGGAAGAATCGCTGGTGCGCCTGGCCTACACGGTGGCCGACCGGGTGCGGGAAAACCGGGCGTCGATTCTCCTGGAACCCATGAATCCCTTTGACCGCCGCCTGATCCACACGACCCTCAACGACATTGCCGACGTGGAAACGAAGAGCGAGGGCGAGGGGCTCTACAAACAGGTCCGGGTCTACTACCGGGGCGCACGGTAAGGAAGCGCGGGG
>JAITHH010000038.1 GCA_031280065.1 Treponema sp.
GTGGGCACTACAGGCTGCGCATCCCCTTCCACGTTTATAAGGAAACGGCCTATATGAAGGGGGCCGGGAAGCCGTCCGCTTTAGAGCCTGTTCAAAATCTGGAATTTTGGCGTTGCAAACGCCAAAATTCTACCTTGCAGGCTCCAAAAGAGCCCGAAAATCGGGATATTTGCGGTCTATTGACCGCAAATATCCACAATTTGAACAGGCTCTTATAGATTGCGTTACCACCTCAACCGCGCCGCGCCACTAGGCCGATTCCGCCCGCATGGACAGAATATTGCCGCACACGCCGGAGCGGATGAGTTCCCGGACGCGCCAATACTCCGAGCGGTAACGGTTCTGCGCCGCCACCGCCAGCACGCGTCGGCTGCGCCGCGCCGCTTCGATCATCGCATCGCAGTCCGCCAAGGAAATGGCCATCGGCTTTTCCAGCAGGACATGCGCCCCCGCGTCCAGGCTGTCCACGGCCATGATCCGGTGCAGGGGCGGCGGCGTACAGATACACACGATGTCAAAACCGCCGTGATCGGCTTGTCAAGGGAATTCTGCAAACGTTTGGAGAAATTTACGGCGATTTTCTTCTATATTTTAGCGCATTATACCGTGCGGGAACCGGTCAGCGGATATACCCCGCTCCGTGCAGGGCTTCGGCAATGTCCTCGTACGAGCGGGCAACCACCGCCAGCCCTCCGTTTGCCCGTACCGCCGCCAGAAATTCCTCCTGCGCTTCCGAAAGCCGCCCGGTATTGCTCTTGCACTCCACCGCCAAAAAACGCCCTCCTGGCAGGATGCCGATGATGTCTGACGATCCCGGATGTCCAAAACGGATAAACCGCTTATCCCCCGCCGGCAGGGCCCCGGTGTTGTTGATCCAGGCGTAGATGCCCTGGAGGGTCAGATACTCAAGACAGGTCCGCTTTACCTCATTTTCGGGAATGGGGGCTGTTCCGTTCTTCATAGGTACACCGAGCGTATATCACCAGCGGGGAAAATGCTATGTCATGCGAGGCTCTTGCAAAACTGAAATTTTTGCAAGAACCTCATGCTATAAATTACTTCTATGAAGCAACCGTTCTTGGAATCACGCTTGCATAAACCAGCGGCATGAAATACCGTGGCAGCATGAAAGCCGCCGGGTCCATGACCCAAGGAGCGCCCCTGGGCCTCCTCCTCCGCTTCGCCGTCCCCCTGATGCTGGGGGATATGGTCCACCAGGCGTATACCATTGCCGACAGTATGGCGGTGGGCCGGATGATCGGTGTGCGGGCCTTCGCCGCGGTGAGCGCCGGAGGGTTCTTTTACTGGATGGTTCTGGTGATCATCTTTGGGTTTTCCCACGGTTTTGGGACCCTCATCGCCCAGTATTTCGGCGCGGGGGACCGCCGGTCCCTGGGGTGTGCGTGCGCCCTGTCATTGGAACTCGGCGCGGTTATCGCCCTGGTGATGACGGCGCTCTGCCTGCTCCTCTTACGGCCCGTCCTGTCCGTGATGCACACCCCGCAGGACATCTTTGAAGACACCGTCCGCTATCTGCGGGTCATGTTTGCCGGAATCCTGTTTACCTTTATTGGCAGCGTACTCTCCGCCGTGTTCCGCGCCTTGGGGGACAGCAAAACGCCGCTCTGCGCCTTTATCGCTTCAGCGGCCCTGAACATCGTCCTGGACATCGCACTGATCCGCTGGACAGGTCTGGGCGTGGCCGCGGCTGCCCTGGCCACGGTGATCACCCAAGCGCTGTCCGCCCTTTTCTGCTTTTGGCGGCTGTTCCGGCGGCGGGAAGTCAGGCTGCGCCGGAGGGACTTTGCCCCTGACCGGAAGGTGATCGGGGAGCTGCTGCGCTTGGGAGCGCCTATGGGGGCGCGGGATTGTATTGCCGCCGCCGGCGGGACGGTGATTCAGTATGTGATCAACGGCTATGGGACGATTGCTATTGCGGGAATCGCGGCGGCCAAGAAGCTCTACAGTCTGCTCTTTATCATCGGTGGCGGGCTTGACGGGGCCGCCGCGACCTTCATCGCGCAGAATTACGGAGCGCGGCGCTTTGACCGTATCGCAAGCGGCATGGCCGCCACCCGCCGGATCATGCTGGCGGGGCTGCTGTTCATCATGCCCCTCATGTTTTTCGCGGGCAGGCGGGTCTTGGGGCTTTTTATCAGCGGCAGTTCCGAAGAGACCGGGGCGGTTCTGGATACGGCGGTGAACCAGATGCGGGTCTGTCTTGTGCTGCTCCCCGCGCTGTACATGCTGTTTCTCTACCGTTCCGGGCTGCAAGGCATGGGGAACAGTTTTATGCCGATGGTGTCGGGGTTTTTGGAGGCGGGTTTGCGGGCTGCGGCGGCGCTGATTCTGCCCAGTTTTTTCGGCCTGTGGGGGGTATATATTGCCGAACCTATTGGCTGGCCGCTGATGGCGCTGCAGCTTTTCGCGGCTTTCCGGGCGGACTGCCGGAAGAAGCGGGCGGCTGGGGACGAGGCATCCGGGGGGACCGCGAACCAAAGGTTCGATGGCCCCCCGGCCGCGCACCGCTCAGGCTAAAGCCTTCGCGCATCTGTGCTCATAGGGGGTATTACGTGCGCTACGCCAGGCCGCATAACACCGTCTCAACGCCCTACGGACGCGGTTGTTGGGCGGGGGCGTTGGGGTGGAACCCCCATAGAAGCCTTGTCAGCCGCCCCGCAAGCCTCCATAATTAACACATGAGGCGATAATGGAAAAAGTTGTTGAAGAATTAAAGAATATAAGCAAGACGCTTGAAGGAATATTGGCGGCAATGGCAAAACCGGAGAATAAATATGAAAAGGCGCTTACGATTGCCGGCACGGGGGTGGGCGCGCTCGGTATCATTCACATAATCGACACAATACTCCGTTGGGTCAGGGGAGGGTAATATGGTTTTACAGCTTATTGAAGGTATTATTCTGGTAATATTGGGCATATCTATCGTGATGATTGCCCGTAATTTAAGAAAGAACCCGTAGCAATACCCGTCCAAGCGAAGAGGCGGGGGTGGAACCCCCACATTCCTTGATTACTCAGCGCCTGCCGGGGAGAAAAGCCCCGCCAGATATGGCCGTAGATCAACCTTCACCGGCATCAGGTACAGGTTAAATCCGTTCCGGGCGCAGAACGCAAGGACTTCTTTTTCAAAGGCGATGTTCCAGTCCAGACCGGCCCGGAAAGACTTGGGAAAAACCGCCCGGTTCCGCGACTCCCAGTAATTCCGGCTGCCCTTGGACAGCACCGGCGCGAGCCCCCAGAATATCCGCTTGTTTTCCAGGAATTCCGAATATATCTCCAGCAGCCGCAGGTCAAAAAAGGGCTGGCTCATAAAACCCGTTGCGCCCGCTTCTTCCTTTAACGCCAGATAGTCCAGCTCATAGCGGATATTCGTCCGGTAGGGGTCAAAGGCCGCGTAGATTTCCAGTTCCGGCATCTCCGCTTTCAGCTTCCTGATGAAGGGCAGGGCCGGGGACGAATCCCAGGGACGGCGGAGGCGGCCCCCCTCGTCCTCATCCCCGTCGCCTGAAATAACCAGCGCCTTGACAATGCCCTGCCGCCGGAAAAACGGGGCAAGGGGAAAGGGCTCGTCCAGGGAGAAATCCCTGGCCCGCAGATGGGGCATAAAGTCCGCCATGGGACGTGCCGGAATGTCCCCCGGCTCCGGTAAGACGCAGGCTT
This sequence comes from Treponema sp., assembly GCA_031280065.1. Next base: position 3,682 of record JAITHH010000038.1, read on the forward strand.
CCCAGGAACGCAGGGAGAAGCGCGTCAGATCGGGAATATTGATAAGGTTTATGCCGCCGTAAGCGCCGCACACGCGGAGGTCTTCCCGCACCGATGCGGCGGAGCGGGGTACGATTTCTAAAGATATGTCCATAAGGGACAAGCCTACGGCATATTGCCCCGCCGGGCAATACATGGTCTAATGCCCTATGGACTATCGGGAACGGCGGGACAGCCTGGAGCGTCTCGCGGAGCGGGAAATACTGATTCTGGACGGGGCCATGGGATCGCTCATCCAGGGACGCGGCCTCTCCGGGGCCGATTACCGGGGCGCTGAATTCGCCGCGCACCCGGTCAGCCTGGCCGGATGCCACGACGCGCTGTGCGTCACGCGGCCTGAAATCATCATTTCCATACACGAAGCCTACCTGCAGGCGGGCGCGGCAATCATCACCACATGCAGCTTTAACGCAAACGCGCTTTCGCTCGCCGATTATGGGCTTGCGGACCGGGCCTATGACATCAGCCGGGCCGCCGCCAGTTGCGCCCGGATTGCGGCGGACAAACACGCCGCGCCTGACCGTCCCCGTTTTGTCGCGGGGAGTATGGGGCCCACCGGCAAGAGCCTCTCTATCGCCTCGGACATGGACGATCCGGGGAAACGCGCCGTTACCTGGCCCGAAATGGAAGCGGCCTACTACGATAACGCCCGCGGGCTCGTGGACGGCGGCGCGGACATCCTCCTTATCGAGACGGTTTTCGACACGCTCAACGCCAAGGCCGCGCTCTTTGCCGTGTCGCGGCTTATGGAGGAGCGGGGACAGGATATTCCGGTCATCGTTTCCGCGACCATTTCAGACGCTTCCGGGCGAATGCTCTGCGGTCAGACCGTGGAAGCCTTTGCCGTATCGGTGCTCCACGCGAAGCCCTGGGCCCTAGGGCTGAATTGCGCCCTGGGCGCGGAATTGATACTGCCCCATTTGGAGGCCCTTGCCGCCTGCTCGCCGGCGCGGGTGTGCTGCTATCCCAACGCGGGCCTGCCTGACCGCTTGGGCGCATACAGGGAAGGCCCCGAAGAAACGGCCCGTTTTATGGAAGAATTCTTCACCCGGGGGCTGGTGAACATCGCCGGAGGCTGCTGCGGCACGACGCCTGAGCATATCACCCGGATCGCCCGGATCGCGGCCCGGTATGCCCCCCGGAATTTCCGCACTCCCCGCCGCGATCCGGCAGCCATGCTCGCAGGGCTCGAAGTCCTGGACCCGGACAGCGGGTTTATCGGCATTGGCGAGCGGACCAATGTGGCGGGCAGCAGGAAATTCCTGGGCCTGGTTGAGCGGGGCCGCTGGGACGAGGCGTCCGGCATCGCCCGAGAGATGATCGCCGCGGGCGCGGGAATCATCGACGTGTGCATGGACGACGCCCTGCTTGACGGCAAGGCGGCAATGGTCCGCTTCCTCAACCTCTGCCTCTCGGACCCCGCCATCGCCCGGGTCCCGGTCATGGCCGACAGCTCGTCCTGGGACACCCTCGAAGCGGCCCTTCAGGGTATGCAGGGCAGGGGCGTCATCAACTCGCTGAGTCTCAAGGAAGGCGAAACTGAATTCCTGCGGCGGGCCGCGCTGGTCCGCCGCTACGGAGCCGCCGCCGCGGTCATGCTTTTTGACGAAGAAGGCCAGGCGGTAACCTTTGAAAAGAAAACCGCCGTGGCCGGGCGCTGCTACAAGCTGCTTACCGGCGCGGGTTTCCCCCCCGGCGGAATCATCTTCGACCCCAACGTGCTGACCATCGCCACGGGCATGGCCGGGCATGACTGCTACGCCCTGGACTTTATCCGCGCCTGCTCCTGGATACGGGAGCATTGCCCCGGGGCCCGCATAAGCGCCGGGGTTTCCAACCTTTCGTTCAGCTTCCGGGGCAATGAAACCGTGCGGAGAGCCATGCACGCGGTCTTTCTGAAACACGCGGCGGAGGCGGGCCTGTCCATGGCGATGGTGAATCCCGCCGCCCTGGTCCCCTACGGCGAGGTGCCGCCTGAATTACGCGCCGCCGCCGAAGACGCCGTGCTGTGCCGGGGGGAAAACCCTTCCGAGCGGCTCATTGCCCTCGCCCTCCAGACACGCAAGAACGGCGGCCCGGAATCAGGCGGCGCGCCGTCCGCCGCGCTCCGCTGGCGGGAACAGGATGCGGAGGCCCGGGTTGAATACGCCCTGCTCAACGGCCTTGACGCGGATATCGAAGCGGATGTCCTGGAACTCAAGGCGCGGCTTGCTCCCCTCCAGATCATCGAGGGCCCCCTCATGCGGGCCATGCGGGAAACGGGCAGGCGTTTCGGCGAAGGGGCCCTGTTCCTGCCCCAGGTGATCCGCTGCGCCCGGGTGATGAAGAAGGCCGTGGCCGCCCTGGAGCCCTTTATGGAACAGGCCGAAGCGGGCGCGCCGGCGTCCGGGGGGAAAATCATCATGGCCACGGTCAAGGGGGATGTCCACGACATCGGGAAGAACATTGCGGGCCTGGTCATCGCCTGCAACGGCTATACGGTGATCGACTTGGGGGTGATGGTCCCCTGCGGGCAGATACTCGACGCGGCGGAACGGGAAAAGGCCGGCGCGGTCGGGCTTTCCGGCCTCATCAGCCCCTCGCTTGAAGAAATGGTCCGCGTTGCCGAGGAAATGGAGCGCCGGGGATTCACCATCCCCCTCCTGATAGGCGGCGCGGCGGCAAGTCTCACGCACACGGCGCTCCGCATCGCCCCCACGTATTCGGGCCCGGTGGTCTATGTACGGGACGCCGGGGAATCGGCGGTAGTTCTCCACGCGCTGTTTTCCCGCGGGCCCGCCCGTGAACGGGATGAATTTCTGTCCGCGCTCTACGGCGAATACGAAAAGGCCCGCGTCCGCTATGGGACGCCCGAAGGTTCCGCCGCTCCGGGTGCGGCGCCGTCAAAGCGTCCGGCGCTCAGTCTGGAAGCGGCCCGGGCCAAGCGCCTGGCAAGCGATTGGGTCAAAAACCCGCCGCCTGAGCCGAAGGTCACAGGCGCCGTCTCATACAACGGCTATCCCCTTGAAAAGATCGTCCCCCGCGTCAACTGGGAGGCGTTCTACCGGTTTTGGGAACTGAACGGCCCGGCCCGCAGCCGTCCGGGGTCCGCCGCCGAGCGCGAATCGCTGCGCGCGGACGCGGACCGTATGCTGGCGCGTATCGCTGCGGAAAAGACCCTGGATATTCGCGGAGTTCTGGGCTTCTTCCCCGCGTTCCAGGACGGCGATGACGCGGCGGTATGCGCGGAAGACGGCGCGGAGCAAGGGCGTTTTTGTTTTCTGAGAAATCAGCGGACGGAAGGGCCGAATCTCTGCCTTGCCGATTATCTGCCGCCCCATGGCGCGGCCCCCGGCTGGATCGGCCTCTTTGCGCTTTCGGCGGGTTTCGGCTGCGAACAGGCCGCCGCCGCGTACCGGAAGCAGGGCGATGACTACCGCGCCCTCCTCCTGGCTTCCCTTGCGGACCGCCTGACCGAAGCCTTTTCCGAAGCGCTGTACCACGTGGTCAAGGAGACGCTCTGGCCGTCGGCCTATCCCCTTATCCGGCCCGCCTTCGGCTACCCCATAGCGCCGGATCACCATGACAAGGGGCTGTGTTTCCGTCTTTTGGAGGCGGAACCGCGGACCGGCATGACGCTCACCGAGTCGGGAATGATCCTTCCGGCGCAGTCGGTATGCGGCATGTACTTTGTCCATCCCCAGGCGGCGTACTTTGAGATGGGCCGGATTGAGGCGGATCAGCGTGCGGACTGGGCGCGGCGCAAGGGTCTCAGCCAAGCGGAAGCCCGGCGGCGGATTGCCGCCGGTTAAAAGGGCCGTGAACCAAAAGTTCGATGACCGCCCGAAAAAAACAAAAATACCGCTTGACTAAACTGTGCTCATCTGTTAGAGTGGTACTTGTTGGATACGCCATCTTAGCTCAGTTGGCAGAGTGCGTGACTTGTAATCTCGAGGTCTTCGGTTCGATTCCGGAAGATGGCTGATTACAAAAACCGGTGGGCAGATGGAGATTCCAGAAATCCGCCGGATTTTTGGAAGACAGAGTAATCAGTGATATCATAAGGGGAGTTTCCCGAGCGGTCAAAGGGGGCAGACTGTAAATCTGTTGGCTCAGCCTTCGTAGGTTCGAATCCTTCACTCCCCATGAATGCGGCCTTCCATAATAAGGAAGGCCGCTTGTTTGGTACACGCAAGGATTAGAAGAGTTGAGCCTGCCGGCCAGAGGTGCGCATGAAACAGGAACTTAAGATTGAACTTGTCCGCAAGGGCATTCATGTACTTATCGCTCTGGTTCCTGCTCTCGCCGCTCTGAACCGGAACGGAACCCTCGTGCTGCTCGCAGCGGGAACGGCGATTTACATAAGTTTTGAAACTTTTAGACTACACGGCATACAGGTTCCCGTTATATCAGCCGTTACGGATTTTGCGTCCCGCCGCCGCGACAGGGGCCGGTTTGTATGGGGCCCTGTTACCCTGGGTGCGGGAGCTTTTTTCAGCCTTTTGTTATTCCCCCCCCTGCCTGCAGCACTCGCCGTTTATGCACTGGCAGCAGGCGACAGCGTTTCCAGCCTTGCAGGAAAATTTTTTGGCAGACTACGTCCGGCCTTTTTGTGCGGAAAAAGTGTTGAAGGTTCCCTGGCTTGTTTTACAGCGGTATTTTTTTGCTCCTGGGTGGCAAGCGGAGAAACGAGGACAGCCCTGATAGCCGCCGCCGCCGCGACCGTTACCGAAGCTCTGCCCCTGAGAAACTGGGACAACATTGCAATTCCACTGATAACGGGAATGGCTGTATTGTTTTTCGTGTAGAAAAACGGCCCAAAGGGGCGCGAAGCAACGGCGGATTATGAAAGGGGGCCTGTTTCCGTACCGTTATCCACATACTGCGGCCGCCGCGGTCCGGCCCCCTTACGCCTGGCCACTTGTAAGTGGTCAGGCTATCCTCCAAATTCACATCCTCTGTGCCTGTAACGGAGACCGCATGGTATTCTCAACCGAACCGCACAGCGGCGAGGGCTTCCTCTCGATGCGGCTGTAACCAGACAAACCCGCTATTGCGGCGCTGGAACCACATATAATCCGCCACTAGACATGGGCATCTTTCTGTGATAAGATATCCGCATATACTTGTGCGGCGGATGTTTGGGAAAGCAAAGTGTTTCCGGGATGCCGGAGCGCGGATGTGTTTCCCGCCGAGGGAGAGGAGGTCAGTTGGCGGATAAGGATTTACGTATCAATGAGCAGATTCGGGTACGAGAGGTCAGGCTCATCAAAGACAGCGGCGAGCAGGCTATCATGCCTACGCATGAAGCGCTTGCGGCGGCCAGGGAGCAGGGGCTTGATCTGGTAGAAATGGCGCCCAACGCCAATCCGCCGGTGGTCAAGATTCTCAACTACGGCAAGTATAAATTCGAGAATGAAAAGAAGGTTCGGGACTCGAAGAAAAAGCAGAAGCTGTTAAAACTGAAAGAAATCCGTATGCAGCCCAAGATCGACGAGCATGATCTGGACTTTAAGTCCAAGCATGTCAGGGAATTCCTGGCCGAAGGCAACAAGGTCAAGGTAACGGTACGGTTTCGCGGCAGGGAACTGGCCCATACCGAGCTGGGACTTGTCGTGCTGAAAGACGTTCTTGCCCGTATTGAAGGCGAGTATGTTATGGATAAGCCTCCGGCTATGGAAGGGCGATTTATGTCCATGGTGTTAAGCTCAAAGGCAAAAAAACAGGCCCCGCAGGGCGGGCCGGGAATAGAGAAGGATTGATATGGCCAAAATCAAGATGAAAACAAGGAAAAGCGCGGCAAAACGCTTTTCTTTCACCGGATCGGGGAAGGTAAAATACAAAAAGCAAAACCTTCGCCACATACTTACCAAGAAATCTGCCAAACGGAAGCGGAATCTCAGGCACGGAGGCATACTGTCCGCTGACAATGTGCCGGTGATCAGAAAAAAGCTGCTTCCCTACGGATAAGGAGTTGTTATGTCGCGTGCTGTAGACGGTTCCAAGCGAAAGAACCACAGAAAAAAAATACTCAAACTGGCCAAAGGCTATTGGGGCCGGCGTCATTCAAACTATAAAACCGCAAAAGACGCGGTTGTCAAAGGGCTTTCCTACGCCTACCGGGACAGACGGGATAAAAAAGCGGACTTCCGCAGGATTTGGATTATCCGTATTAACGCCGCCTGCCGTGCCGAAGGAATGAGCTATTCCCGTTTTGTCAATGGCCTTGTAAGGGCCGGGATCAACATTAACCGTAAAGCCCTGGCCAGCCTTGCCGTGGAAGACCAGGCGGCATTCAAGGCGATAGCGGATAAAGTAAAAGCCGCGCTGGGGGCGTAACTCATGGTAACCCTTGAGCAAATCAAACTGCTGGAATCAAAGATAATCAAGGCCATTAATCTGGTAAACCGGCTGGCCGAGGAAAACATCCAGTTGAAACAACGGAATAATGAACTTGAAGAGCTTGCCGGACGCTTAAGGGATGAAAAAATGAGGGTTGAAGCGGGCATTGTGTCCGCTCTGGAAAGGCTCAACCAGTTTGAAGACGCCATTGAACGGAGCCTTTCTGTTTCCGCAAAACCGGCACGAGCGGAGACAGCGCTTCCAGGAGCACCCCAGGCGGCCCGGCAGGAAAAGCCGCCTGCCCATGAGGAAGCTCCCCCGGCAGTTGAAGCCCAGCCTTCTTCGCCCCCCATGCCTTCCGCCTATACGGTTGACGAAGAAGAAACGGCGGACGAAACTGATGGTGAAGATTCCGCTGATTCCGCCACGGAAGAAATCAAAAACGAAGACGAGGCTAATCTGGATCTTTTTTGAGGAAGCACGCTGTATACTCAACCGGACCGCGTCGCGGTGAAGGTTCCCCTCTTGATTGACGTCATGTTAATCAGCGGTTCCCTAAGTAAACTGCCTGAGTAAACCGATGGAAAAAAACAAGCTGACGTTTGACATGCTGGGAACCTCTTTTTCCATCGCTGTTGACGAAAGTCCCGCCTATCTTGCAAGCCTTCTGGAACGCTATAAACGTATCATTGAAGATACCAAACGGCAGACCGGCCTTCAGGATCCTCTACGGATTGCCATACTTACCGGGTTTTTACTCTGTGATGACATAGAAAAGATCAAGAAACAAAAACAGAACGGTGAAAAAGAAGGCCGTGAAGCCGAACAGCTTGCTCTGGACCTTATTGCCCGCATCGACGAAGCCCTGGTTGTACCCGGCACATACGGCACAACCTCTTCCGGCCCGTCCGGCGATTCTTCAGGCGGCGGGGAAATCTAGCGTGAAGCTGTTCCCACTTTCCGGCACGGTAAAGCATTACGCCTGGGGTTCCCCCGAATGGATTCCCGCCCTAACCGGAAGGCCAAACCCCGCCGGAGAACCGTGGGCGGAGTTATGGATGGGAGTTCACGGCGAAGGGCCGTCCACCACGGTACTGGACGGAAAAACACTGAAACTCGGTGAACTTATCGCCTCTGATCCCGCCGCCTGCCTGGGGGAAAAGACCGCCGGGGAATTTGGAAACCTTCCCTTTCTGTTAAAATTTCTGGCCGCCGCCTCGCCCCTTTCCATTCAGGCGCATCCCAGCGCAGAACAGGCGCGTTCAGGCTGGGAACGGGAAAACCGCGCCGGAATCGATCCGGCTTCTCCCCGGCGGAATTACCGGGATCCCAACCATAAGCCTGAAATCATCTGCGCCCTTTCGCCTTTTACCGCCATGGCCGGCTTTCGCGCGCCCGGCGAAACGGCCGCCCTCCTGTCGGCCTTTTTCGCGGAAGCCGGACTTGCCGCTGAAACTACCGGGAACGTTTTGCTTAATGCGCTTGAAGGCGGTTACCGGAACTTTCTTGACGCCCTCTTTGGCCTGGACGAGTACGGCAGGGAAATAATTACCGGCGCGGCGCTCCGGGCATCGTTTGCGGCAGTTAAAACAAATACGGCAGCGCCCGGGTCGAAAAAAAAAGCGGGAGTGGGACGGGAAGCGGAATTGTGCCGTCTCTTTGCGGAACGCTATCCCGGCGATCCGGCCCTTCTTGCGCCCCTGTACCTCAATGTGCTGACACTGGAACCCTGGGAGGCAATCTTCATCCCTGCCGGTATGCCGCACGCCTATGTCCACGGTTTCGGCGTGGAATGTATGGCCAATTCCGATAATGTACTGCGCGGCGGCCTTTCGCCCAAACATATCGACCTTCAGGAACTCTTTGCCGTGCTGGACTTTGAACCCCGCGCCCCCCGGATACTTCCGCGTATAGAAGGACAAACCGCACAAACTGGAACGGACGGCTGGGAACGTTACGCCGCGCCCTGCCGGGAATTTACCCTCTACAGGCTGGAACATGAGGGAGGTAAACCGGGAAACATGCCTGCCGTTCTGCCCGCAACAGGAGCGGCTATTGCCGCCTCTGTAAAAGGGGACGCCGCGCTTACACTAACGTCCGGAAACGGAACACAGGTGCAGACGCAAACGCTGACACTGCATCAAGGAGAAGCGGTCTTTGTCCCCCGCAGAAAAGCCGGAGAAAGTCTGGCTGCCGCCGCAGTCAATGCCGGAGACAAGACCGTACTGTTTGCCGCCCTCGCGCCGGACGAAGACACGCGGGAATAGCCTGATATGAAAATCTATGTTGACGCGGACTCCTGTCCCCAGGCGGCGCGTGAAATTGTACTCAGGGCCGCGTCCCGACTGGGCATAGCGGCGGTCTTTGCCGCCAACAGACCCATACCCGGCGTTTCAGACCGCGCCGAAATGCTGGTATGTCCTGCCGGAGACGGCGCGGCGGACAACCGTATCGCGTCCCTGGCCGCCGCCGGTGATCTGGCCGTTACCCGCGACATTCCCCTTGCCGCGCGGCTGGTGGCCGCCGGAGTTGCCGTGCTGGACGACCGGGGGCGAATCTATACGGCGGATAACACCGGCGAACGGCTTTCCCTGCGGAACTTTACCGTCAGCCTGGCCGAAAACGGTTTGGAGTTTACGCGGATCAAAAGCTACGGGAAACGGGAAGTAAAAGCTTTTGCCGGCTCTCTTGACCGCCTGCTTGTACAACTGATGCGGAAAACCCGTACATAACCGGCCGAGTGCCCTTCAGTAAAGGTAATATATACAGAAAAACATTAAAGGGGGCCCTGTTTCCAGACCTGCACCTGTGGCGGAGGCCGCACAATCGTCCGCAGGCCGATTGTGCACTGTCCGGCCCCCCTGCGCCTCAAAGCCTACGGCTTTTCGGCTACCCCCTAAGGAAGCACTGATTAATTCGTATAGAAACCACGGAAATAGACTTCAATTCCGCGTAAATTCCGCCTGCCTGTTGGCAGACAGGGCAGGTAGGGCAGGTAGGCGTTTTTCCGTGGTTTGTTTCATACAATTTGCTTTAATCAGCGGTTCCCTAGCCTACCCCAATTCTTGTGTAAAATTAACCGAATTTCGCTAAGCTCTGGAAATACCCTTGAAGTTAATGCAAAACAGGAATATGATAAGCAGGTGATATTCTTCCAAAACATTAGTTTTGAAAAGGCATGAGCAGATATGAATTAACGAAGGGGGACATATAATGAAAACCGTATGTGGAATTGATTTGGGAACCCAGAGCTGCAAGATTGTTCTGTATGATTATGAAGCGAAAAAAATTATCGCCTCAAGTCAGGCCGCCGTTGACATGATCGCCGAAAACGACGGTACGCGGGAACAAAAGGCCCAATGGTACGAGGACGCCCTCAA
>JAITHH010000059.1 GCA_031280065.1 Treponema sp.
TGCACATGCGGGCCGCTGACCTTCCGGGACGAGACCATCAGGATAAACAGCCGGGATTTCTCGCCGTCCAAAGACCCAAAGTCAATGCCCCCGGACTTAACCCCCACCGCGACGCACAGTTCGCTGACGCCGGAACTCTTCGCGTGGGGCAGGGCAATCCCGTGCTGCATACCCGTGCTCATGGAACGCTCCCGCTCAAATACATCGGCCAGCACCGTATCCCGGTCTTCCAGCCTGCCCCGGGCCGCCAAAATGTCTACCAGCTCGGTGATAATCCCCTCCTTGGTCTCCGCCTGCAAGTCAAGAGAAACGCAGTCCGGGGTGATCAGCGAAAGCATATCCTCCCTGGCCCGGCCATTCTGCTCCGAAAGTTCCTTTTTCATCGCCTGGGGGTCTGATGAAACCTTGAGCTTCTCAATCGCGTCATTGAGCCGCAGAATCACCTCGTACACCGCTGTCTTGACAAAGGGCATATCCGCCTGGGCGGTCTCGATGTTCAATGTCCGGCCCGCGTCGGTAATAGAAAGAACAATATCATCCTTCCGGGCCTGGCAGAGACCGCCGCTGATATTCATCCGCTGGACATAAAAACCCTCGGCCCGGAGGTCTTTGAGCAGACTGTCCGCCACCAGGTCCGCGATCTCATCTGAGGGGAATTCCCACGAGGCCGCGTCAGAGTGATCCCCCTTGACCGGATTCCTGGCCCCGGAACCGGGGATTTTGAGGGAGAAACTCAGCAGCGGCGGCGCGGCCAGTGTGGTAACAAAGGTCATCACGATGATCACCGCGAAGAGGCGGCTGTCCAGGATGCCGGAACTCAGCCCTATCCCGGCGATGATCAGGGCCACTTCCCCCCGTGGCACCATGCCCGCGCCTATCCGCAGCGCCCCCCGGCGGTTAAAGCCCAGGAGGAGGGCGGGCCCCCCGCAGCCCGCAATCTTGGCCGCTGCCGCCGCCAGAGTATAGACCCCGCCGAATATCAGCGCGGACGGGGCGATGACGTCCCGGACGTTGACCATCATGCCCATCACCGCGAAGAAGAGGGGCACAAAGAACTCGTAAAGCCCCTGAATCCGCTCCTGAATGAGCGGAGCAATGTCGGTTTTGGAGCGGGAAAGGCCGGCGATATACGCGCCGATGATCATGGCCAGCCCCTGCTTCTCAAACAGCCCGGCCAAAAGCAGGGCGATTCCCAGAGCGAGAATCGAGAAGTCAAAGCTGCGTTTGAACCATTTGAGGAAGATCGCCAGCCGCCGGGCCAGGAGCAGGGCCAGCACGGTAGCTCCCAGCCAGATGCCAAAGGCCCTGCCCGCAATGGCCAGGATATTCGCCGCGCTGAGTCCCCCCTGACCGCCCGCCGTAACAGCCGCGATGCCCATCACCACGGCCAGCAGAAGGATCCCCAGCACATCGTCAAAGACCGCAGCGGCCAGGATAGTAACCCCTTCCGGGGAGTCCATCTTCTTCTGATCCGAAAGAATCCGGGCGGTGATTCCCACCGAAGTGGCCGTTGAAAGGATACCCATGAACAGGCAGCGGGGGTCCATAAGGGGCGCTTTGAGGAGGACGCTGCCGGTTAACGCGCCCAGGGCAAAGGAGAACACCACCCCGCCAAGGCCGATGATGCCCCCGGCAACGGAGTAGCGGAGGAAGAGCCCCAGATCGGTCTCCAGCCCCGACATGAACAGCAATATAATAGAAGCAACTGTAGCAAAGGCATAGAGTTCCGGGCTCACCGCCATCGCACTGTTCCCAAGGGGGAAGAGACCGTGGGGGAAGCCGGGCAGGGTGATACTCCCCAAGGCGTAGGGGCCGATGATTACCCCCGCCAGCAGTTCCCCCAGCACCGGCGGGATTCCGGCGCGCCTGGACAGCCGTCCGGCGGCCCGCACCGCAAAGATGATGACGCCGATCTGCAAGACCAATTCGGCCATTATTTCCGTGATATTCATACCGGGCTCCATGTGCTTTGAAATGTTATGAAATCAATGGAAAATCGTAACATATAATAGAATACGTTTCAATACAAGATCGGTACTGCGCGGGAAGCCGCGTACCCGAACTTAAGAAGATTAAAGGGGGACGCCCTCCTCGTTCTGAACTCTCCAGGTCCTCCGCGTCTCCCCTCAATTCCGTGTGGTTCCCGCCTGCCTGCGACAGGCAGGCGTTTTCCTCTGTTTTTTGTCAAGGGAAAAGATGATTTCTACAGAAATCTTTTCCCCGGCAGCTCCCGGCCCGCTATGCGCTTAATGCCAGCCCGGCCAGTTCTTTCCCCGCCGTTCCCGGCTTCCTGAAATGCCCCGGTTCATACCCGCTCTTGTTCTTCATCAGGGGGTACAGCAGTACCCCCTGCCGCCGTGCCGCCGCCGCTATCGCTTTCTTCCCGCTCAATCCCATCCAGCGCCTTCACCATCTCCTTTCTCCCTGCCGCTTTCGCCAGGTCTTTTTTGGCCGCCGCCGTTATCCCCCGGCTCACAAACAGCGCGTGCAGCCGGTTTACCGCCCGGTTCCGGTTCCCCTGTTCCCGCCGGTACGCCGCCGCCAGTTTCCTCCGCTTCATTTCACGCCCGCCGGGTATCGGCACTACAGGCAGCCGCTCCTCCCGGGTGTCCTCCGGAAGATGGGCCGGCTTCAGCGCGTCCTCCTAGTCCGTCTTTTTCATCGGTTCTCTGTGGTTAAAAAGAACAGTTGCCAGGGAACCGCAGATTACGCGGATGAAGAGGATGTCGCAGATGAAGAGAAACAGCATCAGCGTCGAACCGAAGGTTCGCAATCTGTGTACATCTGTGCCAAACGT
>JAITHH010000066.1 GCA_031280065.1 Treponema sp.
ACGCCGTTCAGCGCCAGAAAATCTTCACGTGTTCCACCGGCGTACGGTGCTTCATCTTGAGGAGAAGCGTCTGATTCGCGGCGCTGTAAACCCAGCCCGATGAGTCATACGTCTCAAACTCAGGGGCCGTTCTAAAGTCCATGCCGTAAAGCTGGAGCCTGGAAAACGGAGGTATCCCCCGGATCAGCAGATAATGGGTTTCGTCCACCGGAAAGGTAATCGCAATATCCAGCGTATTCGGCTCGCTGACCGTTTGTATGGAGTCCGCCGCAGTCCACGCCCAGACCCCGCCGCTAGAGGCGTTACCAGTGTCGAGCGCCGCCGCGTGGGGATAAGCCGGCGCGGAAATGAAGCGGTAGATTCGGGCGGCGCCGATACGCGCCGCTCCCTCCTCTTCCAGGCCGCCAGCGGTAATGCGCAGCGCCTGGGGAAAGTCTCCGGACGCCCCCTCCTGGTCGAGAACGGACAGCGCAAGGGAACGCCCCAAGGCCGCCCATTTCTGCTGGTCCGCGCGGGTACCATAGCTGTCCAGAGCCAGCCCCAGGCGGAGGTTGAATTCCATATCCGCAAGACCGTCAGGCGCGGCAAAGACCGCTCCGCTGTTCTCCCGCCGGATTTCCTGGGCAATACTGGCCAGCGCCGGTTCAATCAAGCCCTCAAAGGGGTTATCTTCAGGGGAACGGTAAAGCAGCCAATCGACATAGCCCTCCAGGATGCCCGGCAGCCGCTCAAAGCCGATTGCCTCCGCGTCTATGCCCCGGATTAATTCCGCGCCCGCGTCAATTGCGGCCTTATCGCCCCGGATCGCCCAGAATTCAATGAAGCGGTACGCTTCCAGCAGGCCCAGGGGAGCAGTTTGGCTCAGGCGGGCGGCCCGTTCCCGCTCAAAGGCCAGCATGGATTCCAGCGCCGTACTGAGCGCGCCCAGATACACCGAGGAGCGGTAGGTCTGCGTCTGCCGGAATTGGGCCGATACCCCGGCGACCGCGCTCCGGTATGTTCCCTGGAGCGCCGCTTCCGCGATATAGGCGGTTATCAGCTCCTCGTCAAGGGAATTCCTCCATGAGCCGGGGCCGGGAGCGTTCCATCTGCTGTAGGCGTCCTGCCGCCACTGGGCCAGAATCTCGCGGTATTGAGCGCCGCTCTGGGCTTCCTGGAGGACATAGGCCGCCGGATCAAAGGGCCGCAGGTCCGGTATCGCCCCGTAAGCCGCCGTAAACGCCGGATTCTCCAGCAGCAGCAGGCGGCGGTCCTCATCCAGGGGGGATTCACCGAAGCTGTAATGCCCCCCCTCCCAGAGGATCAGGGGGCCGCCGGTTTCACCATCCTGGCTCCGGGCATTCCGCATGAGCCGGTATGGGATTTCCACTGCCGAATCCGCCGCGCTGAATTCCCCGCTGATCCGCAATTCCGGCCCCGTCTCGCCGTTGAATATACTGAAACTCAGTTCGCCGCTGCCGGGGAAATGGAAAACCGCTGTTTTATCTCCTATTGCCTCTCTTATTATCACGTATTCCGGGGAGATGTTCCGCCGTCCTCCGGTAGAGCCCGCCAGGACTGCGCCCTGGCCTCCGCCGTCCAAGCGGAATTCCAGACCGCCGAAGAAAACGCTCGCATCCCCGTTCAGAAAATACGTCCCGCCGCGGATTCCGGCCTCCCCTAAACGGCCTGATACGGTCATCATGCCGATCCGCTGGGTGAAATTCCGCTGTTTGGTAAATTGCAGCGCCGCTAAGAGGATAAAAACCGCCGCATAGAGAACCACAAGACCGGCAAACCGGGGTAAAATAGGCTTTCTCATCCTCACGAGCATATACTTAAAGAGGGCTAATTTCAACTCGATCATTGTACGATGATATAATAAGGTGTTTTATGCGTAATGGTTTAATGAGAACAGCGCAGTCCCTGCGGGAAGGGCTGTTTCTTACGGTGTTGTTCTTAGGAGTGGCCGCTGTCTGTTCGAGCGCCGCCCGGCAGGCCCCGGATGTCCCTTCTCCGCCGCCGCTGCCCGCGCCGTCTGTCCAGGCCGTTGAGCCTGAGCCTGAACTCCCGGAAGATACTGACGGGATTCTCCAGAAAATTTCCAGCCTGTTGGAGCGGGGCGACTACCAAGGGGCTATTGTGCTTTTTGACGAAATTGAACCGGAAGACGCCGCGTTGTCTTCCATTCAAATTCTCAAAGCGTCCGTGCTGAGTTCCGCCGGTATGTACAAAGAAAGCCGGGTCCTGGTGAACCATATCATCGAGATGGAGCCGGCCAACCTGGAAGCCCTGTTTGTCCGCGCCGCGCTGGATGGGATAGAGGGCCGGGAGAAGGAACAGCAGGTTACGCTGGAAGGAATCATCAAGGAGGCGCCAGCTCATGCCGGTGCCTTGACCGAACTAGGGAAGATCGCGGCGCGAAACCGGTCTTTCCGCAACGCCGCGTCCTACTTTGACCGGGCGCTGGCCTCGTCGCCGGACTATGGGGACGCTTTGGTCGGCAGGGCCGCAGTACACCGCCATAATAAGGAACTGCAAAAAGCGGAGGACCTGCTTAAACAGGCGATACGGCTCTACCCGCAATGGGCGGTCCCCTACAGTGAGCGGGCCCGGCTCTACCGGGGCGCGGGCTATCCGGCTGACGCTCTCAAGGACCTGGACACGGCGAAGCGGCTGGAGCCGGACAATTACTGGATAAGCTACGACCGGGGATCGGTACTGCTGGACTTGCGCCGGAGGAAAGACGCGCTGGAGGAGTTCAACCGCGCTATCAGCCTGGACCCGGAGAATTTTTTGGCCTATGTCTATACGGCAGGGCTCAAGGACGATATGGGAGACCCGGAGGGGGCCGAGCGGGATTATGAGCGGCTTGCCCGGCTGAATCCCGACTACTATTTCGCCTTTGAGGGACTGGGGCTGCACCGGATGCGGAAACAGCGCTGGGCCGAGGCCCGGGACGCCTTTAAATCCGCCTACGCCAAGGCCCCGGATGAGGTGTACTACGCCCTGCTTGCCGCATTCAACCTGCTCAAGGCGGGCGGCAAACAGATGGAGGTTAAGCAGCTCCTGGAACCGGTAATGCGGAAGGCGAAACGGGACAGTATCGATTGGTATCTGCTGCGGCTCTTCTACGATCAGATGGGAGAGGCGGACATTGCCCAGCGGATCGACCAGGAGCAGAATCTGGACATCAAGGCAAAGACGCTTTTCTATCTGGCCTTGTACTATGAGACAAAAAACAACACCGCCTTGTCGAACCGGTATTTCCTCCAGCTTCACGATATGGGCCAGCGGTCCTTCCTTGAATGGCGCTACAGTGAATGGATCGTGGATGAACGGAAATTGGCGGGCCGGTAGGGGTAATTTACCGTAATATGATGAAGAAACTGCTGGTATAACGGGGGATCGCGGGCAGAACGCGCAAGCATTATGCGGCGAGGGTATCTAATATGCAATTTTCGAGGAGCGTACGGTGTCTGATACGCAGCTAACGGTTACTTTGGGAAAGCGGCAAATAATCCTCATTGGGACTGCCCATGTGTCCAAGGAAAGTATCGATGAAGCGGTTGCCGTGATCCGCGCGGAAAAGCCTGATATGATCTGTGTCGAACTGGACCAGGGCCGCTACAATGCCCTGTCCCAGCAGGACCAGTGGGAGCGGCTGGATGTGATCAAGGTCTTCCGGGAGGGCAAGGGATTTCTGCTCATGGCGAACCTGGTTTTGTCCAGCTTTCAGCGCCGCATGGGGCAGGAACTGGGGGTCAAGCCCGGCGAAGAAATGAAAGCCGCGGTGGAAACCGCCCAAGATATGGGGATTCCCTTTGAACTCTGCGACCGGGAGGTTCAGATCACCCTGCGCCGTGCCTGGGCCCGCTGCGGCTTTTTGAGCAAGTGCAAGCTCCTGGCGGCCCTGCTTTCCAGCGCCTTTACCACGGAAAAACTGAGCGCCGGAGAAATCGAGAACCTGAAAAACCGCAGCGAACTGGACGGTATGATGTCCGAACTGGCTGAATACCTGCCTAAAGTGAAGGAAACCCTGATTGACGAGCGGGACCGGTATCTGGCGGCCAAGATTTGGACCGCCGGGGAAGCGGGAGCGGCTGCCGCGCCGTCCTACAAACAGACGGCGGTAGTAGGCGCGGGCCATCTGGCGGGGATCAAGGCGCGCCTGGAGAAGATCGCCGCCGGAGAGGAAGGGCCGGATACGGCAGACCTGGACGCGATTCCCCGGTCAAGCGTTCTCTCCAAAATGGCCGGCTGGATCGTTCCCATACTCATCGCGGCTTTGATCGTGGGGGGATTTCTCCGTTCCGGCCCGGAGGTGAGTCTAGCGATGCTCCTCCGTTGGGCGCTCCTCAACGGTTCTCTTGCCGCGCTGGGCGCACTGATCGCCTTGGCCCATCCGCTCTCCATCCTCGTTTCCTTTGCCGGGGCGCCTATCGCAACGCTCAACCCCTTTATCGCGGTGGGTCTTTTCTCCGGGGTAGTGGAGGCGGCTTTGCGGAAACCCCGCGTTATCGACGCCCAAACCATCTCGGATGACATTACGAGCGTCCGGGGCGTTTACCGTAACCGGATCACCAAGGCGCTCTTGGTCTTTTTCCTCTCATCCCTGGGAGGCGCAATCGGTAACTTCATCTCGATTCCCTCCTTAGCCAGTCTTTTGGCGAAGTAGGGAGTGCGGCAGCGGACAGTGGTTAGGCATTACCATGGAAGCCAGACCCACGCCCCCCGTGTACAGCGGAGGATGCCGCCGGGAGACGCATAGGTATCCGCCCCGGCATCTACGCCGATACGGACCGTTTCCCCAGCCTGCCAGGGAAGCGGCGCGGCAAAGGGAGACGCGCCTATCCAGGGGCCTCCGCTGGGGATGGCAACCGCAAGCTCCTCGCGGGATTGGAGCTTGATGCGGCGGCGGTCAAAGCCGTACTGAACCGTCTTCTCCGCAACGCTCTGCCAGTCCACCAGCCAGGGGTCTTCCTGAACGCCGCTGGGAAGATCGCCGCCGCTCATCAGGGCGCGGAACCGGGGCCAGTCAAAGTATGCGCCTTGCCGGAGCTGTTTCCCCTGGCCTTCCATTTGCGCGGACAGTGCCGCCCTGTTCAGGGCTTGGTAGAAGACCGCTTCCACGCCTCCCTCCCAGCTCAAGACAAGCCGGGAATCTTCTGTGTCATGGGGGAAGATTGCCCCTGCGGGCCGCATGATTCCCGGCGGTATACCGGGCCAAGAGGGGTGGGCCAGTACCGGCTGGACCAGGCCGGGGGAAAGCGCCATCGTCGGCAAGGACGCCGCGTCCCCCTGGGCATGGCGGAGCGAGCCGTCCGAGCCGTACCATTCAACACGCCAGAGTGGCTGCCCCAGAAGCGCTTCCCAGGCAGGGGGCAGCGCGGGCAGAACCGGATAATACGCTGGGGGGATGACCGGCGAACAGGCGGTCATCGCCATCCCCAGGAACAATATATATAGAAGGATTTTTAGCCTCATATCATATAATATGCGCGGGTATGTACCGTGCTTTAATCGCGGGCGCGG
>JAITHH010000102.1 GCA_031280065.1 Treponema sp.
CAATAGACCGCAAAAATCCCGATTTTCGGGCTCTGCGAACCTTCGGTTCGATGGAGCCTGCAAGGTAGAATTTTGGCGTTTGCAACGCCAAAATTCCAGATTTTGAACAGGCTCTAAGAGCCTGTTTAAATTGTGGATTTTGGGACTCTTTTGGAGCCTGCAAAATTTTGAATAGGCTCTAACCGCTGCGATTCGGCGCTTCACGGAATACCGCCTGCCTCCAGGCAGGGGTTACTCCATGAAACTGGACGTCAGTTATGATTCCGCTTGGACTTTACCGCAGAGAGATTTGAGTCAACCGTCCCCTTGGGAACCCCCAGCACTTCCGCCACAACCCGGTTACTCGCGTTAGTCCTGACCATCTGGTACCGCTTCCTCATCCGGCCCAGCAGATCACGGCTCCGCTTTAGATATTCCTGCATCTTTGGATATCCAGGAGAACTAGGATCCATCGCCTCAAGCCGTTTTTGAAAAATCAGACAACGGTAGTACTGCCGGTGAATCCGCTCCCGCATGTGAAGATATTCTTCGTCGCGGTCAAGCCGGCGCTGCCGTATACTGTCCACCAGGCGGGTCAGCGTTTCCTTGGGTATACCCAGCGCCGGCGCTGCCCGTGCGATAAAGTCATCGGACACATAATTGTACGATTTAAGCAGCAAAATCAGCGCCTGCCGGGGATTGGATACGGGTTTGAACGGTTCCTGGGGGGCCTGCTCAAAGTATTCCGATTCCTCTTCACGCGCTTCCATTTCGACGGCAACGGAGGTCCAGCAGCTTTTTTCGATAAGCCGGTGGTTCCTTTCGCGGTTGTTGTGCTCTTTCACGCACCAGCCGATCATGGTTCCGATATAGGCGTCCAATGAAGCCCCCATACAGTCATATTTATCGATAGCGCTGGTGATTCGGGAGTAAATCCCGCACAAAAGATCGATAATGTCCTCCTGTTTCCAGTTGCGGAGATTAAAACGCTCGCCGTTTTCTACGATATGCGTGAAAATACGCCCTTCAAGTTCTTTCCTCCCGATATTCCCCTCCTGATATTCCGCCAAAAGCGCGTTGAGGGGCAATTCATCATGCATTACATACTCCTTCAAGTGGTTTGATAGTACGATAATGCGCAGAACTTGAGATTTTATTGTAAAAATATGACAAAAGTTAGGAAAACAGGGGCATCGAACCGCTGGTTTGCGGTCTTCCACGCCCCCGGACGGCTTGACCGCACACGGCTACAGCATAACAAAAACGGCTTCCGCTTGGGGAATATTAACCGACTTTAAAACGAGTTTGACCGCCGCATTGGGCTCCGGGTCTCCTTGAAGGGGAACCTGTGTTTCCAGGCCCAGCGCGGGAATCATCACCGCCGCACGGTTCCCCTTCTTTTCCAGCACCACGCCGTCCCATGGGGAATCCCGCTTATCCGCCAGATATACCGCTGTCCAGTGTGCGCGGGAAGCCCGCTCCGCGTGGACCGACGCAAGCGCCCCGGCTTCCCCGGCGGCGAGCGCCAGGAGCAATTCATCCTCGTCCCGGGGCGGACGATCCCGGTACAGGCCCGCGCCCAAGGCGGAGCGGATCTGCTGGTGGGCGAGGAGGTCCGTGTAACGTCTGAGCGGGCTGGTAACCTGGGTATAGTCATCCAAGCCCAGGCCCCAATGACGGCCCGGTTTTACCGAAAGGTTCCGGGGGCGCATACAGCGCCGAAGCTGGTAAGAACCGGCCATGCCGGACAGGGGGTTCTGGGGCAAATCCCCCGCCTCTTGGCACACGGAGGGAAAGGGCAGCCGCCCCGCCGCTCCATGCCGGGCGGCCCAGCGTCCGGCCCCCTCTCCCGCCAGAAGCATACATTCCCGGACAATCTCCCCGGAACGGAATAGCTGGTCAGGCTCGATGTACACCTGCCCATCCGAAAGGACAATATGCGCGTCCGGGAGTTCAATATTGACCGCGCCGGCGGCCTCCCGCCGTATCCGGTTGCGGACAGCCGCTTTTTCCAAGGCGGCCAGATCGTCATAGCAGACTTGGTCTTCCCCGCCGGCACCCCCGGTCAAAATATGGTCCGCGGCGGCATAGGTCAGGCGGGTAACCTTCACCAGGGAGGGGATGATTTCAACTTCCGCTATGGAGCCGTCCGCTTGTACGTGTATTTTGAAGGTCAGCGCCGGAGAAACCGGCGTCATTCCCAAGGCGTAAACGGGCAGAGCGGCCTCTGCGATCATCCGGGAGGGCCCTTCGGGGAGATAGAGGGTGGCGCCCCGGCCGCGGGCCTCCAGGTCTGCGGGGCTGCCAGGCAGAATAGCGGCGGCAGGATCCGCCACATGAACATAGATCGTATTTCCCCCGGTTATAGTTCCTTCTATAGATAGCGCGTCATCGGGATCATCACTGTAGGCATTGTCGATGGCGTAGGCCCGCAGGCCGGTCATATCCCGGCGTTCTTCTTCAGGGAGCGGCCCTGGATATTCCTGCGCGGACACGAGGCTCAGGCCGAAGCGGGCAGGATGGGGATTTACCAGGGGCGTCCACACCCCGGCGCGTAAGAGGAGCCGGTGGGCTTCCTCCGGCGTTTCGGAATTTCCCAGTTCCCGGAGGGTACGGCTTTTATCGCTTTTACCGTAGGCCAAGGCCTCTACATCCTGGAAAAAACGTCCGTCCTCCGGGAGCTTCACCGTTCCCCCTTTGAGCCGGGCCAAAAAAGCGCCGCGTTCCTCTTCTCCCTGCCGTTTCCCTGCCCTTTTGCGCTCTTCTACAGCAACTTCGGCACGGGACCGGGGGCGAATGGCTCCGGGCGTTCCGGCAAAGTACAGCCCGTCCCGGAGGAGGCAATAGGCGGCCCAGGCGCTCTGGGGACTGAACGTTCCATACACCAGCTCCGCCAGTTCCTTGAGGGAGGCCTCCGCGCCCTCCAGGAGTTCCCATGCGCCCTGGACATCGGCCCCTTCCCCCGCAAAGCCCTCCACGGCGGCAAGATCCGCCACCGGGCCTGGATGGAGGGGATCAACGTCCTTCTCCCGGACCCGGAGGGACTCGCCGCCGGAAACGGTTATGCTTATCTTTTCCCCGACCCCGGTTACGAGGGCGGGCCGGTTTTTATACACTGCCAGGCTTTTTTCGCGTATCATTGCCGCAAGTCTAGCATGGCGGCCCTGCTCAAGAAAGCCCTTTGAACATTGCGCCGCCTGCGCATTTACGGCGCTCCTCGATGGTCCCTCTCAACTGAATATCCCTTGACACAATTCATATAAAAAACATATAACTACTAGGATATGAAACACATACCGAACCATCCTTGCTTTAGCCCTTCCTGCGCCGCTCAGTACGGCAGAATCCACCTGCCGGTCGCACCGGCCTGCAACATCCAGTGCAACTACTGTAAACGGGACTTTGACTGTCCCAACGAAAGCCGCCCTGGTATTACTTCCATGGTGCAAAGCCCCCAACAGGCCCTTGAACGGTTCAAGGCGGCGAAACTCATCATGCCGAATATCGCCGTGGCGGGCATCGCCGGGCCGGGCGACGCCCTTGCCAACATCCGCGCCGTATTGGAAACCCTGAGCCTTATCCGCGCTGTGGACGGGGAAACAACGTTCTGTGTCTCCACCAACGGACTCCTGCTGCCCAAGTATGCCGCCGATTTGAAAGCCGCGGGGATCAGCCATCTCACCGTTACCATCAACGCGGTCCAGCCCCAGACCGCGCGGCGCATCTACCGTTATGTTGATTACGAGGGGGAGCGGCTGACGGGGCTCAAGGCCGCCGCCCTGCTCCTGCAAAACCAGTTTGAGGGGCTCCGCGCAGCAGCAGCCTTGGGCATCACCTGCAAGGTGAACATCGTCTATATCAAGGACCTCAACGAGGAAGAGATACCCCGTATCGTGCCGGCGGCGCGGGAGGCGGGGGCCGTCCTCTGCAATATCATGCAGATGATCCCCGTCCGGGGCACGCTGTTTGAAAGTCTGCCCCTGGTCAGCCGCGCCGGGCTTGACGAAGTCAGGCGGCGCTGCGAGCCGATTCTGCCGCAGATGTACCATTGCCGCCAATGCCGCGCCGATGCTGCGGGGCTTCTTGGGCAGGACCTGTCTTTGGACGCGGGCCTTTGCCCGGAACCGGAAGCCCTGCCCGGTACGCGGGCGGACCCGGTCCGGGTTGCGGTGGCCACGAAGAGCGGCGTCCGGGTTGATCAGCACTTTGGCCATGCGGAGGCGTTCCGGGTTTACGAATACGCAGGCGGGACGGTGCGCTTTGTGGAAAACCGCCCGGTTCCCGCCTATTGCCGCTCATCCGGTGAGTGCGGGCTGCGGACTGACCGGATTGACGCGATTATTGAGACCATTGCCGACTGCGCGGCGGTGCTTTCTCTCCGTATTGGCGAACTTCCAAGGGCTGCCTTGGCGGAGCGGGGGATTCGTCCGGTAATGCACTATGATTTTATTGAGACCGCCGTGCGGGAAGCCGCTGAGGCTCGCGCCCATTGCACATCACGCGCCTAGCGAGTGGGGGGGGCCGGGGGGACATCGAACCGTAGGTTCGCGCCCCCCGGCCAGGGGAGTGGGGGTGGAACCCCCACAGTATGTCCCCGCTCAACGTCCTGCGGGCGTGTTTGTTGAGCGGAACATTACTTTACGGTGATCAGTTCGTAGGCCGCTGATCCCAGCCCGATCTTTTCGGCGTGGCTTATCTGGCTTCGCCAATCGGTCGCGGGGTGAATGTCTGTAAAGTGATCCTGATGGCTATGCTCCCGCTCGCCCCAGATACTTACGGGAATACCGGGGGCGGCGTTCACCGCGTCAATACACGCCTTGTC
>JAITHH010000121.1 GCA_031280065.1 Treponema sp.
TGAGTTTGTCGTAATGGAACTGCCCCATGCTATGCCACCGCCTCTTCCGCGTTGTGAATGACGTCCATGCGGCGGCAGCGGATGTCGCGCACATGGGTGATCGGTTTCCCCCAGGGATCGGCGGCCGTGTAGACCACGTTGCCCTTGTCACGGGCGGCCTTGTCAAGCTTGATGATCGCGTCCGCGTTGGAGTACATCACGTAGGTGCTGGCCCCCTGGGGAAGCCGGTAGCGGGCGTCCATGATGAGGTCAAGCAGGTCGTCCCCGGTGATGTTCGCCGGAATGTTGCAGATACGCTTCACCGCGTCAGGCGCCCTGACGGCTATCCCGTAGGCGGCTTTGAAGTAGTCCTCGTACACCCGGTACTGCTTGCGGGGATCGTCCGGGTCCTGCACTTCCCGTTCCTCAACGCCCCGCTTTTCAACCCCCGCCGTGGCCGAGCCCAGGGGGTAGATCAGGTGGAACAGGTCCGGCCCCACCGCGGCCAGGTAGATCGAGGTCAGGGCGCTCCCGGTCCCTCCGGCGCTGATCACGTTGGGATCGCCCAGGCTGTTCCGGCGGGAAAAGAGGCCGTCAAATTCCTCGGCCTTGCTCCCGTCCCCGTATATCAGCGTGTAGGCCTGGGTGAGGCCCATGCCCTTGATGACCGCCGTGGCCTCGCTCATCAGCGCCGCCGCCTTGTTCCCGGACTGGTCGATCATGTCCTTGTCCGCGCGCGAATACGCGCCCAGCATGGCGATCCGGTCATGCACCACCTTGGTCTGGGTGGCCGCCCCGCCCACGCCCTTGTTGTAGATACGGTGCTCGCCCATAAACCCGATGTTCCGCTGCAGCGTGACGTTGACCACGCCGTTGTTGGCCTCGCGGGCCGGCACGTCGACCAGCATCTCGTTGGTCAGCCGCATCAGTTCGATGATTTTGAACGGATCCGGCGCGTTCGCACGCTTGGCGATTTCCAGCGCCGTCATCTGGTCCGTCATGTTTAATGTTGCCAATTAATGTTCTCCCTTGGTTTTTACGTTTTCGTAATCGTCAAAGGTGCCGCCCTCCAACACTGATTGGAGTGCCGCTCCCGCGCTCCCGCCGCGGGCCGCGCCGCTTTCCGCGGTCATCTGCCCGCAGGCGATAAACGCCCTGACGATTTCCGGGTTGCCATACAGCCCCGCCTGTTTCAGGGCGGCGGACACGCCCGGCCCCGCCGCCGCCAGCCCCCGGGCAAGGAGTTCCATTTTCTCCCCGTACCGCGGGCCGTACTCCGCCGAGAGCGCGGCGGCCGTTTCCCGCAGCTGCCGGTCCCGGGCGTTCTTGAGCGCTTCCGCCCGCTGTTCGCCCATCCCGTTCAGCCCCTTCCACGCCGCCTCCGCCTGCGCCGCGGTCAGGTTGGCCGCGAACGCCGCCTGGGCGAACACGTCCCCGTCCCGCGCTTTGTCCCCGGCGAATGAGTACCCCTCCGCCGTTTTGGGCCTCCCCGCTTTTTCCCAGAACGCCGCAACCGCTTCCGGCGCCGCGTCCGCCCCCGGAATAGCCGCGCCCGCTTTTCCCTCAAGCTCAAGGAAGGCGGTAACCAAATCCCCGACTTTCTGGAATGGCGCGAGCTTCGCGGCGTGGGCGGGATTGCCCTTCAGTTCCGGCGGCAGCTGCTCCGTCCAGGGCGCCAGCTTTGCCTCCGTTCCGCCGCCGGTTCCCGTCCCCCCCGCCGCCGCGTCCCCGGTTCCGGGTTTGGCTTCGGGCTTCGCGCCGGCGGCGCCGGCAGCGGCGCCCTCAAAAGCGCCCAACAATGTCTCTTCAGCGTTACCGGGCTGCCGGGCCCCGTTATCCGCCAAACCGCCTTCCGCGTTCCCTGATACAGGTTCAGCCATCTTATTCACTCCCTCCGGACGCGGCGGTCCCGGCGATAAAGTCTGTTAATGACTTGGTATCGCGTACTCCCAGCCGCTCCCGAATAAAAAATTTCGCGTAGTCATTGAGCGTATTCTCCCGCTTGGTGCGGGTGCGCTCAAACAAAAACAGGTCGGTCAGCAGGGCGTTGAGCGCGATCTTCCCCTCCTCGGTGCCGAACACGGCCCGGCAAACCTTAATGAGCTGTTCCTTTTGCTCCTGGGGTTTGAGATTCCGGTTCTTCCAGAAATTGAGCGGCGCTTTGATTTGCATTAGTATTTGTCCTTTGAAACCGCCGTGTCGGTAACCACGACGGTCTCGTTTTCGTTTTTGCTCACCAGCGCCAGCAGGACGCTGTCCGGGCAGTCTGACGGCTGTACCTTGCGCCTTTCGTACACCACGATTGATTTCAGTTCCGGATCATAGCGGTAGAGCTTGTCCCGGTATTTCACGCAGTTGGTTATCGGCATTACATTCGCGCCTCCAGCAATTCCGGGTTGTCATGGATATTTCCGGCAACCTCAAACTCGACGATACCCGGGTCATACACAAAATGACTGATGGTCCAGCCAAAAGCACGGAACACGCCGTCGATGTATTTAACCTCCGAGTCTTTGTTTTTGTGGTTTTTAACCGCTCCAAAGTCCGCGATATCCCCTTCGTAAATCTTTATGCCGTTCCGGTCTTTCAGGCCCGTGTACTGGCCCACGGTGTCGGGGTCTATTACAACGGCATCTACATGGGTTTGTATTTTTGCTTCTTCCGAAAATGGTATAAGCGCCCCATACACCCATTCCCCGGTGTCTTT
>JAITHH010000177.1 GCA_031280065.1 Treponema sp.
GCCGCAACCCGGCTCCCGGAACAGTCCAGGTTGACCATCACCCCGTCCATGGTGAGGGCGTTCGCGCCGGTGATGAAATATTCCGCCATCAGGCTGTCCCGGCACATTTCAAAGTGATCCGCGCAGTTGTAGCGGTCGTAAAGCTGATATTCGCCGTTCCGCAATACCGGCAGAATATCCATCGCCTTTAAGGTCTCGCTTCCGCCAAGCCCAACCGATACCTGTTTAGGCAGGCAGGCGCTGAACAGCAGTTCCCGCGCTTCCCCCGGCGTTTCCGTGTAATGGACCGTCCAGCCCTTTTCCCGAAAGGCCTCCGCCGCTTTCTTGCCCCGTTTTTCACCGAACCATTTCCGGTATTCGTTTTCCATGTGTTTTTACTCCTTTTGCGAGGGCCGCGGCCCTGCCAAATAAACGCTCCTTCGGAGCGTTACCTTACTTATGCGGCCCGGCGCTGTCCCCTATTATCACCGCCGGTGCGCGAAAACTCCAGTACGCGCCATATCTTTAACTTAGCGTATAACAAATTCCACGGAAAAATTTCCTCCGCGCTCAAAAAGGAAGTCCGCAGTGAAAACACACGTATCCCGCCCTTCATGGTTCCGGTAAATCACGGCGTTTACCAGCGGCGTGATTTTCTCTGAACAGACAAGAGAACATTCCGTCCCGTTCAGATTGAGGGTAAAACCGCCGTTTTCAATCCGGGGTTCAGCCGGCAGAATAAAACGCTCCGTAACCTGCGGCGCTTCCCCCGCAAAACTAAAGCTGTCTTTCAGAACCAGCGCCCCCGCAGCCAGGCCGAAGCTGAAACACCGTTCCAGGCGTTCAAGGGCGCGTATCCCGTAGGCCGGGGCCAGATCGAGGCTCATAATCCCGTCTTCAGTCATACGGCAGTTCCCGGCGCAAAAAGCCCGGCCCGGTTTCTGACCCTGACCGCCGATAATAGGCAGGTTGTGGCCTTCGGAGCGGACGCAGAAGTATTCGTAACGCTTACCGCCGAAGTAATCTTTGGTGTACTCTCCGGCCCCCAAGTCCATGAAGAACATTGCGCCCTTCTTATAAAAGATGAAACTTCCTACGTCGTTGTGGTTGTGAGGTTCGTCATTATGGCCGCCCTTGGCCGCAAAGCCAGTCTCTCCTGCCCCGGAACAGAGCAGCCATTGCGCCCCGGTCAGCGTAACGGCGGGCCGTGCGTCTTCCTCTGGGGGGCGGAGACTTTCGGCGGCCCAGATCAAATCACGCAGGGCCAGACAGCAGCGCCCGCAGTGATCGATCAATTCCCGGTAGCCTTCAAGCCGGATCGCCGCGTGAATTTCTCCCGCTGAGGTCCGGCCCCGCAGGTCTTGGGGGATAGGAATCCTGACCCCCTGGATATGCGCCGCCAGATAACAGCTCAACCCCAGCCTGAATTTACCGTCATGGCCGACGTCGGAAAAATTCAGCGTTGCCCCCCCAGGGAAGTAACAATGCTGCTGAAACCGGGCAATGCGGTCGAATCCCGCTTCATGCAGCAGATCGATGCTCCCCCCGGTACGGTGAAAGAGGAGGTCCGCGAAGCAGACATAAAAGCCCACGCCGTACGTCCAGTAGGAAAGCCCCTCAATGCAGGCGCCGTCCGGGGAAAAGCCATCGAGAAAGCGCTCGAAGGTGGGGGCCAGCCGCTGGAGGATGCCCGCCAGATGAAGATTATCCGCTATGAGGTATAAGGCTGCGGAGGCGATACTGCCGGCGCACACCGCGCACCAGTTGTTGTCCATGAGTTCCCATATCTGCAAGGCCCCTTGGCTAGTGTAACTGTCGATGACGCGGTACATGATCTCATCGCGGGCCCGGTTCAATACCGCCGGGTGAAGCAGGCTGTCCAGCATAGACAGACATTCCGCCAGGGCAAAGCCGGTTTCGCAGGCAAAGAGGTCCAGCCGCCGCCGGACATCCATCCCGCCGAGACTTTTACCGCCCATGTGGGCCGGCTGGCACCAGGAGTATTCATCGCAGATCGCCCAAATAAGGTCCTCCAGCGCGGCGATGTGTTCCGGTTTTTTCCAGACCCAAACGGCGAGGCTCAGAACCGTCAGCCGCCGCCGCCGCTCAAAATAGCGCCCCTCATAGGCGAGACGGTTCCCCGTGGTGTCAAAGAGTTTGTACCGGCTGAAAGGGAGGGCGGATATTTCACTTTGAGCAAAAGCATCCGCTTCTTGCGCGAGGCGCTCTAAAAGGGGCGCGAGCAAGGCGTTGTCCTGGATGCTCTTTGCCGTCTTGCCGCCAGATACCGCCGCGAACAGCGCGCCGCACCCGGCTCCTTTGAGCAGACCGGGATAAATTTCGCTGCTCTTCATGTTTCCTCCTTTGCGGGATTCCCTCCCGCAGCACACCCATTCCTAACTACGGCCTATTCCAGTCAAAATAGGCGTTCAATTCCAGCCCTCCGGAAGACCTGGAGAACCGGGCCATAGCATCTCCCCTGAATGCGGCATGGGAATACTCTATTACTGCCCGCCAGTCTTCAGCATTGAAGGCATGTCCGCCTTCCCGGAACCGCATCACATTATGGGCCGGGACGCCCAGCCATTCATACACCGGCTGGGAGGCGTACCAGGAAAGCTGGGTACCAAAGGGGTTTGACCATACATCGTCCAGGCCCTCGGTGGTAATCAGCATCCGGGGGGCAATGGCAGCCCGGACAAAGTGCAGATCGAAGGGCAGCAGGGCTTCCTGGCCAAGAGAGGAAGGCTGGCTCTGATTGCCGTAAACCGCCGCCCTGTCGCTGAACCAGTACCAGTATTTGTTTTTCCGGGTAATATCCCCAAGGCTTTCGCATGTTCCCGTGCCGGAACCCAGGCGGCTTCCCAGATAGCGGAAGTTTCCCGCTCCGCCGCAGCCGGAACACGCCGCCGCGCAGACCGCAAAACGCTCGTCATAGATTGCCGCGCACAGCGCCGCTTTGCCTCCCCGTGAAAATCCGGCGGCGATGAACTGTTTCCGGTCCGCCAGGCCCGTCTGTTCCAGATAATCCGCTATGCGGCTCATCCCCCATGCCCACATCGCCAGAGCCCGCCAGGACTGTCCGGGGTAGGCATCCATACAGGGGCCTCGCAGCGCCGCCGCCCCTTGTTCGTCGCGGGCAAGCTGCTCACGGTTGAATGCAGCGATGCCATAGCCGTAACGGCAAACCGCCTCTTCTTCAATGGGACAGGGGGACATATCGGAGAATTGATTCCAAATAAAGAAGGGAACGGGAACGCCGGTCTTGGGCCGGATAATCAGTACCTCGAATACAACGGCGCCTTCCGGGCCGCAGCGTATTTGTACCCGCTCTTTGAGCGCCCGTCCCTGGTATGCATCTTCGCTGATAAGGCAAACACCGCCAGCATAGCCGGAATTCTCCGGCATGAAGCCATAGAGATAGTAAGCCAGCATCTCTTTTATATAAGAGCGCTGGAGCGGCCAGTCTTCTACTGTGCGGATCCGCCATCCGTCCGGCCCCAGAAAGGGGTCCGGCAGTGTGGGCTGCGGAACGGCGTTCAACGGCGTTAGAAATTCATAGGGCATTATTTCATTCCTTATATATGCGCTGTTAAGCTGCGCTTGCTGCTTAACAGCGCCCCTAACGGCCGGCCCGAAATCTTCCAGGTTCCCGGCCTGCTCCATAAACACGGGTATCTCCAGTTTACCTGCTTCTGCCGCTCCCCTGCGCAAGCCGTTGCATACCCGGTGTATTCCCGCTTGAGCGTTATCTCCAAGTGTCCCGCGTTTTCCTCAAATGAGACGGATAGGCGCTGTCCGCATTGGCCATTCCCGCGCTACCGTCCGCCTGACGCACCCCGCCCAGTCCGTGTGTGCCGTCACACTGAGCCCATGTATCATCCCGGCCAGTCTCTGCGCGGCTTTGTACTACGCCGCTGTTTTGTACTGCCGATTGGCGTTTTTTACGCTGGGGCCATCCACAGTTCTAGCATACCACGAACAAGTAATAGTGAATAGATGAAACCCGCTGCTTGTTATCTGTAGTTTTCGGCGGAGTATTTTATGGCAAGACCACCTGGAACCGGGGGGGGGGGGGGGGGTTACTAAATTTATCATATGTCGGGGTAAGGCCAGCAGGGCTGGAGCTGG
>JAITHH010000185.1 GCA_031280065.1 Treponema sp.
TATGTCCTGGTAACGCCCTATACTATCGCCAAAAGCCGTATCGGCGGGGTGCTTTCCCGGCTGCTTTCCCAGGTGGATTTACAGTTGGTGGGCGCGCAGATAATCGCCCCGGATGAAAAGTTCGCGCATGATTACGCTGAAATCCTGCGGCGGCAGAATACCGGCAGCAACATCACCCTGCTGGCCTCGTATGCGGAGCGGAACCTGGCCCCTTCCGGCGGCAGGCGGCACCGGACGCTGCTCCTCCTGTTCCGGGGTGAAAATCCCTGCGGCAAGCTGGTAACGATTTGCGGCCATCTCCATTCGGAACACCGGCTCAACGATATTGAAACCCTGCCGGGGGAGACTATCCGGGATACCTATGCTGATCTGATCCTGGCCCCGGATGATCCCGGTACGGTTACGTACTTCGAGCCCGCGGTGATTACCCCCCGCATTCAGGAAGAGGCGGATGAGGACATGGCCCTGTTTGCCGCGTTCCTGCGGGGACAGAAAAACCTTGTGCAAAACATTCACTACGAAGACCCTTCCGTGATTGAGCAGACGCTGGTGATCATCAAGCCGGACAATTGGACTCAGCCTTCGTCAAAACCGGGAACCATCGTCGATATGTTCTCCCGGACGGGTCTGCGGATTATTGGAATCAAGGTGCACCGCTTCTCTCTGGCCGAGGCGCTGGAATTCTATGGGCCGGTGGAGCAGGCGCTCCAGGAAAAGCTGGCCCCGGTCTATGGCAGGAAGGCGCGGGAAATTCTGGAACGTGAGATGGGGCTTGCGCTGGATGCCCAGGCGGAGGCGGCGCTGACTGAGCAGGTGGGCGCGGTGTATGCGCGGGATCAATTCCGGCGGATCATTAAGTATATGTCGGGGATGCGTCCCGAAGACTGTCCGGACGGGGACACGCGCAAGCCCGGCGCGGTGATGTGTCTGATTCTGTATTACGAGGGCGAGAACGCCATTAGGAAAATCCGGGATGTGCTTGGGCCGACAGACCCGCTTAAGGCGCCGGGCGGCACGGTGCGGCGGGAATTCGGGAGTAATGTGATGGAAAACACCGCTCACGCTTCTGATTCTCCAGAGAGCGTGGCGCGGGAGCGGGGTATTGTGCGTATCAACGAGAACGATCTGCTGGGGATTATTGAGGAACATTTGCGGGCTGGATAACCGGGGGTCCGGGGGGCCTGCCCTGTGACCCTCAACCTCCTGTTTCGGGCCTCCGGGCACCTGCGCGACACCGCGGCGCATCCATACGCCGCCACAGCGCTCCGGCAAAACGCTTGCGCGTTTTGCCCCCCGGCGGGGGCGCAGGGGTGGAACCCCCGCAGAGGGGGTAGCGCAAAGCGCGTTTGGAGCGAGGGGGAGACTTCCCCCCTTTACTGGTCTTTTATCAATCTATCAAGATATGGAGGCGTTGAATCATGGCTCAAGCGAACAAGAAAGAGAAGGTTCCGGTGATTTACCGGATGCTCAACGGGGTTGAGTGGATCGGCAACAAGATGCCCGATCCTATCACGATTTTTTTCATTCTGTGTCTGGTGATTATCGCGCTGTCGGCGATTCTGTCGCGGATGGGGTTCACAGCGGTGCATCCCAGAGACGGCTCAACCATCACGATCATCAACCTGCTTGAAAAAGAGAACTTGCAGGCGTACTTCAGCGGTATTGTGGCGAACTTCCAGAATTTCCCGCCCCTCGCGCTGGTGCTGGTGGTGATGATCGGCGTGGGCGTCGCGGAAAAGACCGGCATGATGGAAGCGGCGCTCAAGCGTACCATTGTGGGGGTTCCCAAGAAGCTGATCACGACGCTGGTGATATTCGTGGGGATTCTAGCAAACGCCGCGGGGGACGCGGGGTTTGTCGTGCTGCCGCCCCTGGCGGCGGTGGTGTTTATCAGCGTGGGCCGGCATCCGCTCATCGGGGCGTTTGCGGCCTTTGGGGGCGTTGCCGCGGGTTTTGCCGCCAATATTATGGTCAATCTGTCCGATGTCCTGGCCGCGGGCTTTACCATTCCGGCGGCCCAGCTCATCGATCCCGCGTATGAAGCGACAGCGGCGATGAATTTCTACTTTCTGCTGGTTTCGACGGTCTTCCTGACCGCGGCGGGCGTTTTTGTTACCGAGTATATCATCGCGCCGCGTTTTGAAAACGTGAGTTACGACCGGACCGGCGCGGATGTTTCGGTAACTGAATTGACGGCGGTTCAGCGGAAGGGGCTTTTCCGGGCGGGCATTGCGTTCCTGGTCTGCACGGCGGCGCTGGCGCTGCTCTGTATCGGCAAGGGGGCGTTCATGGCGGACCCGGAAACCGGCTCGATTCTGGGGGTGAACGCGCCGCTGATGAAGGGCATTATCCCGGTGGTAACGGTTCTGTTCCTGGTTCCCGGTCTGATTTACGGCTGTACCGCCGGCACGATCAAGCGGGACCGGGACGCAATCGTGATGATGGGGCAGTCGATGAGCGCGATGGGGCCGTATATTGTGCTGGCGTTTATGGCGTCTCAGTTTCTGGCGCTGTTTTCAAAGAGCAATCTGGGGGTGATGCTTGCCATCAAGGGCGCGGACGCGCTGCGGAACGCGGGGATTTCGGGCATGGGGCTGATTTTCTGTTTTATCATTCTGTCGGCGTTCATCAATCTGTTCATCGGCTCGGCGTCCGCGAAGTGGGCGATCATGGCGCCGGTCTTTGTGCCGATGTTCCTGCTGCTGGGTTTTGATCCGGCTTTGACGCAGATGGCGTACCGTATTGGGGATTCGGTTACGAATCCGGTCAGTCCGCTGTTTCCGTACTTTCCGATTCTGCTGGGGTACATGAATATGTACAAAAAGGATGCGGGCATGGGGACGATTATCGCCAATATGCTGCCTTATTCGGTGTGTTTCTTTATTGCGTGGACGATTCTGCTGTTTGTTTTTGTGTTTTTTGGGATTCCGCTCGGTCCCCGGTGAGGGCGGGGGAAGCCGC
>JAITHH010000218.1 GCA_031280065.1 Treponema sp.
TTGGATATGCCGCTGAAGCGGAGCCGTCAACCGGTCAAACGCCGGCCCCCATTCTTCCAGCGGCAGCAATTCCGGCAGTAACGCGGTGTTCAGCAGATAGCCCGCCGCCAGATAGCCCAGGAAGGTCAGCGCGGTGATGAGGATCACATAGGGCAGCTTGGCGCGGTAGTAGGCCATCGGGTTGATGCCCAGCATCGGGCCGATGAAGAATATATCCCCCATAGCGATTTCATTGCCCAAAAGCCCCGCTGCGCAGACCGCGCCCATGTAAATGCCCGGATCGCTGTGTACGGATGCGGCAAGCTCCAGGGCTATCGGAATACCGATAGCGTACATGGCCCAGGGACTGTCAAAGAGCGCGCCGGTTAGGGCGCAGAAGCCGAATACCAGCGCCGGCAGCATCCACGCCTGCCCCCCGATGGAGCTGTTGACCACGCCGTTAAGCCATGCGGAAAAGCCGATCTCATCCATACCGGCGGCAAAGCAGGCGCCCATGACAAACATCACAATCGGGGCCAGCATACTCTCAAAACCATAGACAAGGTGTTTAAAATACTGCTCAGGGGTCATATACTCCTGGAAACAATAGAGAATAAAGGTAAAGATCAGCGTGATGATCAGCCCGCTCAGAACATTCACCCCAAACGTCCCCGTTTCCAGCGTTCCGGCGATAATGGAAGCGGCGATCAGCACGGCAACCGGCAGTACCAGGTTGATGACACGCCCCCGGTTAGCGGCCTCCGGCTCCCCGGACGTTTCCGTGTCCGCGGACCAGAGCGTTCCCCCCTCTTGTACCCGGCGTACCGCCTTCTTCAAGGAAAAAACCAGCGGAACCATCTCCAGCGCCAGGAACACCACGAATCCCGCCGTTAGGAACGCGGCAAAGTTGAAACCCGCCGCCCGTATGAACAGGGAGCGGTCTCCGCTGTGTTTGTAGATCAGCCCGGCCAGGTATATCCCCGTCAGGGACAGCGGACTGAGAATACAGAGCGCTCCCGGGGCCATGCCCATCACCATAGCTGATTTCTCCCGCGCTATACGTTTGTTATCCGCCAGGGGCCTGAAACAGGAACTATGGATGAGCACGCACAGGTATTCATCCAGGGCCATGAGGACGGTGGCGAAGAAAGCGCTGCACAGCGTACCCTTCCCCGTCTTGATACTCC
This sequence comes from Treponema sp., assembly GCA_031280065.1. The sequence goes on from JAITHH010000218.1 coordinate 1,167, forward strand.
GTTCCGCGGCGTATTTCAAGGCGTTGATGCTCCCCGACGCGGTGAAAAGCCGGGTAAGTACCCCCATCAGGAACACCATAAAGATGATCTCCGGCACTTCGGTTACCGCCTTGACGATATGCTCACAAAAAAAGGCGACAAAGTTGAATTTAGCAAGCATGACCGCCAGATACAGCACAGAAAGCACGATGGCCTCCAGCGCGCGCCGCGTAATGATGATATACGCCACCAAAAACACAATCGGCGAAACCAGTAACAAGGGGTGCAGCGGCGCCGGGCCTTGGGGATCAGGGCAGAATAAGAGCAGATTATAAAAGATAAAAAACACCGCAAAGTAATGGAGAAAGAGTTTCTGCGGCTTCATGCGGGAACCGGAGGACGCGCCGAGTCCGCGCTTGGTGTTGAGGGCCCTGACCAGCTTCTGGTAACGCTCGTTGGCCTCGTCGTAGGCTTTTTTCAGGAAGAGCCGGTAGATTTTGGGGTTGCTCCTGATCAGCGTCTGGAGCGTTTTCGCGTCAAGCTCGTATACCTGCACCGTCCCATTGGCCAGGATGTTGGCGCTGCGCTTATCCCCGGTCAGGGCGGCGTACTCCCCAAAGTACCGCCCCGGCCCCAGCTCATTGAACAGCTCATTGTTTTTACCCCGCACCTGCACCGTACCAGCCTCGATAAAGTACATTGCGTCAGCGGTATCCCCCTGGTGGAAGATATAACTGTTGTGGGGATATTTCTTGAGCGCCAGATGGGACATGATAAAATCAAGATGATCCCGCTCTGGTTTTGAAGAGCCCAGATCGAAGAATTGTGCGATGTAATCCCTGGTGATATGCGCTTCCATTGCTGCGTAGTATACCGCGATTAGATCATCCTTCCCAGGGGATGAACGCTACCTTCGCTGGTTCTGGTTCTGGCTCATTACCTGCTGAAACCGCCTCCAATTGTCCATGTGGGCCGTTTCCGCAACCACCGGGACAGCCTGGATCATCTCAAAGTTTTCCAGATCGGGCGCCACGAGGTACTCCTGGTACTTCGCGCCGATGAATTCCTCCGATGCGGCATAGGTGCAATAGTACATGAGGTATTCAAAGCACTTAGCCCCCCGCTGCGGGTCCATGATGAAGTTGAGAAAGCGGTGGGCAGCGGTTACATTGGGAGCGCGGCTGGGAATGAAGGCCGCCATAATCCCAAAACCGATGCCTTCCTGCGGGTAAATCATCTTCAAGCGGGGATTCGCCATTTTCGCCTCAATAGCTTCGTTGGTATACATCACCGCCGCGGATATTTCCCCTTTCAAGAGCGCGTCACTGAGCCCCGCGTCCTGCATAAGTTTGATATTCGGTACCAGTTGCCGCAGTTTCTGCCCGGCGGCGTCGATCTCCGCTTTTTCTTCGGTATTGTAGCTGTACCCCAAGGTTTTAAGGGCCATGCCCATAACGACCCGGTAGTTTGAAACGATGCCCAGGCTGTTGCGGAAGGATGAATCCCAGAGGTCCGCGTAGCCTGTGATTTCCTTCTTGACCTTTGACGGATCGTAGACGATGGTCTGAATCCCGGCCCCATAGGGGATGGTGTAGGCGTTAGCCGGATCGTAGAACTGATATTGGAAGAGATGATCGATATTGCGGAAATTGGGGAGCTGCTTCTTATCGGTCACCTGCGCAAGCCCCTCCCTCAGTACAAATTCGATGATATAGTCATCGGCAATGACCAAATCATACATAGCGCCCTGGGTGGCTCTGAGCGTGGCAAGCATGTCTTCGTTGCCCCCGTCGTCCGGCAGGGCGATATAGACGACTTCAATGCCCGTCTCCCGCTTGAATGCGGTGAGTATCTCCTGGGGGAACATATCGGCCCAGGAAAACAGGGCCAACTGCTGCTGCCGGTTCCCCGGCGGTATCTGGTGTTTCAGCGCGGCCCCCTGGCTCCGGGCAGCGCCGGGGTTTCTGCGCATCACGTCCACCTGGACGCGGGTAATCCCCGTCGGGGGCATTCCCAATTTGTCCGCCGCCGCAGGGGAGAGGGACAGCATCACCTCTCCATCGGGAATCCGGCCCCCGATTTGCACCGTCAGTTTTTCATTAGTGGCGGGATTCGTTACCAATATCCGCGTTCCAAAGGGCAGCGTCGCATGGCCCGCGACTAAACGGTCGCCTTGGACTCTGTTCCGGGCGGCCAAGCCCTCGAATCTATTTTGCATTGCGGTTTGCGCTGTACAGGGCAACAGTACTATGAGACTCAATAACCAAACAACCACGGTCTTTTTCATACCAAGCTCCCCCTTTTTTGGGTAATCAAACACTAAAGAGTGTATACCAGGGAGGAGGGGAAGTCAAGGGTATTCCCCATAGGAATAATCGGAGAATGAGCGCGGCAATTCCGAATTCGGAATTGCTGTCAGTGATTGACACAAACGTCCATTCATACGATGATAGAACACCATGGATGCACTTGCTGAAGAACTAAACGCGATCCTGGACGGCACCGTGGCCGGGCGTTTGCTGTCCAGTCTGGGCCGCCGCCTGTACTTTCCAA
>JAITHH010000300.1 GCA_031280065.1 Treponema sp.
GAAGGCCCCTTCGCGGGAATCTTTTGGGTACAGCCTCAAAAAAGAAATCCCAAAAATGACGCCTGGAAGTTTGTCTCTGTTTTAAAAATACCGCTGGAACTCGCGGTCAAGGCTGATGAGTATGTTATGGCCCCCCAGGATCATGCGTCAGTTTGGGATTCCCTCAAATCCCAAGGGCTCGTGAGAGGCGAGTATGACCAGGTTCCGCGGGGAAGAGTGGGCAGGAATCATGGCGTCTGGACCGTGCTTACCGGCAATTATGGCCTGACCGCGGATCAAGCGTACGCGGGGGTTAAAAACATTGAACAATACGTCAAACCAAACCTGAAAAAAATGATAGCCGAAGCCTTTGCCCTTGCCGATCCCGCGTGGATGTATGATTCCCACTACAACATCAAAGGCATGGAACCGCCCATAATGGATGATGATGACGGTTTTGATTTCGACGAAGACGGCGGCGAGGGCGAATTCACCCTATAGAAGAACAAGCCGGTCGAGCCGGGCGCTCCCCGCAATGACCGCCGCAAGCCCGGGTGCCAGCAGCGCGGCAAGTTCCCGCGCCTGGACACGGGCCGCGTCATCTTCGATCTGGCTGATAAAAAGAATTTTCTCCCCCTGGGCCTCGCTGAACAGGCTCCGTTGCCCGGCCCTGCCGTTTACCAGCGCGGCCAGATGATCCGCCCGCAGGGCCTCGCCCGGTTTTGCCCCGGTAAGCGCGCAGAACAGGGGGAGCCGGTGGACCAGTTCTTCGGAAAGAATTTTCCCCAGGGGCCAGACGGGGAGAATTCCCACCGTAAACAGGGTAAAGCGGGGGATCACCGGCTCGTGGGGGGCCCAGCCTTTCAGGGGCAGCCCCCTGGACCCGTCCCCTTCAAGGAGAACCAGATCGTAATCCCGGATCGCACGTTCAAGTTCCGGGAGGGGCAGGGATTCCAGCTTGCCGCTCTCCCGGTTGAGCCTGCCAGTCATGGTTACGCCGGGAATGGGGGGCAGGGGGCGCATCTTGGTGGTGGGGCCGGCCAGGGTTTTCCGTCCGTCCTGGGTCAACTGCCGCGCCAGGAGTTCAATCAGCGCGGTTTTCCCCCCGGAGCCAACCACAGTAACCACCGGCGGCGCGCCCTGCCCGGCGGACAGCAGGGATTCAAACCAGCCGCTCAGGGATTCCACGGCGCAAACACCCGCTCAGATTCGGCGGCGCGGCAATATATCCCCCGCAGGGTCCCGCCCAGGAGGGCCTGTGCCCGTTCAATGTCCTGCTGGCCGAGCCGGAGCGCGATTCCGCAGACAGGGCCGAGCTGCGCGGGCATGGGCATGACCCGTACCTCGACGCCGGAGTCGAGCAGGAGCCGCTCCCCCATGATCGCGTCCCGGGTGCTTCCAAAGGTGATAATCAGTTCAGGCTCCATCCTACAGGTTGATGAGTCTCCCCGCCTCCGCCATTGCCGAGGCGATGGCGTACATGTTGGTTACGTTTCCAATCGCCAGCTTCTCTTTGAGTTGATAGAAGTCCAGGCAGGTTCCGCAGCTTGAAATCACGCTTCCCTTGGCCTCCAGGGTTTTGAGGTCCGCCAGGACATTGGAACCTTCGGTGGTCAGCTTGACCCCGGAGTTGAAGAACAGCAGCATCTCTGGCGGCCTGTCCAGTTCGGTCAGGGAATAGATGAACGCCTTGATCAGCACCGCGCCCAGTTCGTCATTGCCGCCGCCCATCACATTCCGCCCGATAGCCGCCACAAACGCGCCCCCGCCCTCTGAGCCCGCGGGTCCTGCTGCCGCGGCTTTAGACGAAGCGGATGCAGCCGCAGTGATACTCACCAGGATATTCCCGCCGTCCTGGGGCTCGTGGGAACAGGGAAAGCCCATGCCCGCGGCCATCTTGGCGAGGTTCTGCCTGCTGATGTCGTTATCCACCAGGATTTGCACCTGTTCCCCCGCCGCGCAGGTCCGCAGGGCCTTCTTCGCCTCAATCACCGGAATCGGGCAGGGTTTGCCAACCGCATTGATAGTTTCCATAGATTACTCCTTATAAGGACGGGGCCTGGCTCCCGCCCCGCTCCTCCTGGCTAGTGTACCCTGCCGCCTGGATTTAATAAAGAACAGGGGCGCGGACTGTCCTCCCCGCCGAGGCGGGTACGCTCGAAGCGAAGCGTGATGAGCGGACAGCGGTTAGTTCGGTGTTTGGAGGCGCTGCGGCGGCGCCGGGCGCTGAACGCCGGGGGCAATACCCACACCGCGCACATGCTGCGGGGACTCGCGTATATACGAATGGGACAGTCGTATATACGGCAATCACAGCCGCATATACAGACGGGACAGGCGGAAGGGACGCGGAAGCAAGAGGTTTTCCCCTCTTTACTGCGGGATCTTCAAAATTTTCGCTCCCGATTGAAGCAAAATACATATCGCACCGTATTAATAGGTATGAACACGAGCACGTTAACGTCTTTAACCGATGCCGAAATCAGGCAGCTTGCTAAACAGAACGCCGCTGAGGGGAAATTACTCAACCCGATGATGGACATAGTATTCAAGACTCTGTTCAGCGGCGGTGACGATGATTCGCGGACCGCCTTGCGCAGCCTCCTCTCCGCCTGTACAGGCCGGGAAGTGACGGATGTCAAAGTCCTTAACAGCGAAATCCAGCCGGAACATTTGGACGCGAAAACCGTCCGTATAGACATGCACCTCTCCTTTAATGACGGTCAAATGGCCGGCATGGAGATGCAGTTTGATCCGAAGGGTGATAACCAGAAATCGCGGGCCGCCTTCGGTGCCGCCCGGATGCTCTCCGGCCAGGGACGCGGGAAGAAATACCGGGAGCTCAAGCGTGTGTACCAGCTCTTCTTTGTCAACGGCGTTCTGTTCCCCCTGAATGACCGCGTTCCCCGCCACTATTTCCTCATGGAGGAGCAGGATCACGACATCCTGACCGATGTAATGGAAGTGATCTTCTACGAGCTGCCAAAGCTGGAGGCGAAAGTGCGGGCATACCGCGAAGGAAGCAAAGACCTGCAAGGCTTTTCCGAAGAGGAGAAGTGGTGTATATACTTGAAGTACCGGCATGAAGCAGAGGCGGTGGGTCTGATAGATGAGTTATGCCGGAAGGAGACCGGGATCATGAGAGCGGAAACGGTATTAAAACGGGTAAGCCGTGATGAAGAGCAGTGGGCGCGACAGTTGTTCCGCGAGAAAGCGGCAATGGACTACCGTTCCGGCATGGGCGCCGCCCGGGACGAAGGGCTTGCCAGAGGCATAACCATAGGCCGGAAGGACGGCGTAGTTATAGGCTACAATCAAGCGCGACTGGAATATGAGGCAAAGGCCGAGCAAAACAAACTGGAAATAGCCCGGAAAATGAAAGCGAAGGGCTGGCCATTGCCCGAAATTGCTGAGGATACCGGTCTCTCTCCTGAAATCATAGCGAAGTTGTAGGCAGGGCCTTCTTCGCTTCAATCACCGGAATCGGGCACGGCTTGCCAACCGCATTGATAGTTTCCATAGATTACTCCTATAAGGACGGGGCCTGGCTCCCGCCCCGCTCCTCCTGGCTAGTGTACCCTGCCGCCTGGATTTAATAAAGAACAAGGGCGCGGGCTGCCGATTAAATCAGGGGATTATGCCTTGCCGCTCTTTATTCGCCGTTTCTATGCCCCACTCAGCGCGAATAGAGTACCTCGGTCGTTTGGCTTACGGCGCCGCTTTGATCCCTGGTCTGGTGGAGTATGCCCCAGCGCCGTCCGTTGGAGAAGAAGCAGTGGAAATCGTCCTGGCATATCCGGGGGGAGAAACTTTCGGTATCCGAGGCGGCGTCATA
>JAITHH010000327.1 GCA_031280065.1 Treponema sp.
GCGCCGGGGGCCCAGCGCTCGTCCCCCATGGCCGGATCGTTGTCGTGGACCTCCAGGGCGATATGCCCTGCTCTGCCCAGCAGCCGGGCAGCCGCGTCTTTGTCATAACCGGGCCAGCGGATCTGCGCGGTGTCCAGTTCGTAGGCTTTGACCCCGTTTATCCAGACGGTGAGTACCGGATAGACCCCCTCGCAGCGGACCCGGAAGCTGTTCCAGTCCTTCCATCGCCAAATCCGCAGGAATTCCTCCGGGCTCATCGCATAGCGTAACAGCGACCGCTTGGCCTCGGAGACCGGCTCCAGCGTGGTTTCAGGGTCCTCGATGATGAGCTTTTCCGGCCTGCCGTCCTGATCCCGCTGAACATCGACGTTGAAGGAAACCGCGTGGAACCCCGCCAGCCCGTTGCCGTAAAAGCCGCCAATGGCCCCGGACTTCCGGTGATCCAGGAGTATCTGGAATCCTTCTGTTCCCCGGGCCGAGGCCCTTACGAGCAGCCCCGTGTCCGCGGGCCAATCCGGGTTGGCATCATAACAAAGCTCAAAGTCCGCAAAGGTTTCACCGGTCAGGAGATAGCCGCCATAGCCCCGCACCTCCTGGCCGCCGGTGATGGCTCCGTCAACAACGGACCACGCGCCGCAGGTGGACGCGGCGATCCGGTACTGCTCCCCGGAAGTATCGGGCTCAGGCCCGCCGGGGCAGCGCGGCACGGGGAGCCGGGGAACCGCGCGCCAGCCCCGCAAAGTCTTTCCATCAAAAAGCGTCCGTTCTGTACCAGCCACAATCTTCTCCTTATATATAAGTAACATACTTATTATAAATCTTATTATATGACTAGACAAAATAATAACCATAAAGTATAATACGAAAACAAGAGTTTACCTATTTGGAGGAGTTGTTTTATGAAGAAGACTATCGTTTGTACCGTCTTGGCGGGACTGCTGCTGGCGTCCCTGTTCTCCGCCTGTTCCGGCAAAGCGGAGGGCGCTTCCGCAGGAGGTTCGGCCTCAAGCGCGGGAGGGAAGATCGCGGTCAAGTATTGGTATCCCTGGGGCGGCGATTCGGAAACCTGGGATAAGTGGCGCATGGCGGAATTCGAGAAGGATCAGGACAAATACGCCATCGAGTCGACCTATGTTCCCGAAGGCGGCGGCGTGCGGAACGGGAAGCTCATGGCGGCCATCAATTCCGGGGATGTCCCGGACCTGGTCGTTTCCGACGCCCCCACCCAGAGCTACGCTTTGGCGACCCAGGGCGCGTTTGAGCCGATTGACGAGGCCCTCAAGCAGATCGGCTTTGATTCAAGCAGGGCGAATCAGGGGCTCCTGTCCTATATGCAGTGGAAGGGCGTAACCTATATCTACCCCCAGAACACGGATATTACTCTCCTGTTCTACCGTACGGACCTCTTTGAAGAGGCCGGCTTGGACCCCAATAATCCCCCCAAGACCATTGCCGAACTGGACGAATACGCCCGCCGGCTGACCAAGCTGAACCCCAACGGCGTTGACGTGGATCGCTATGGCTTTATCCCCTGGCTTGACGCGGGGGCGGACCCTTCGACCTGGACCTGGCAGTTCGGCGCGGACGTGTATGACGAGTCCGCGGACAAGGTTACCCTGGCGAATGACGGGGTAGCCCGGGTCTACGAGTGGCAGCGATCCTATGCCCAGTCCGCGGACCCTGAGCGGATGCGTTCCTTCACCACCTCCTTAGGGGCCGCGTTCTCGCCGGATCACGCCTTTATGCAGGGCAAAGTCGCCATGACCGCCATGGGCAACTGGTTTTGCAACGCCCTGCGGATTCACGCCCCCCAGGTTAAGTACGGTGTCGCGCCCCTGCCGGCCTACTCCCCGGAGGCGTACGGCGGCGCGGCCCTGGCGGGGAACGTGTTCTTCAGCCCCAAGGGCGCGAAGGAGGTGGTGGGGGCCATGACCTTTGCGGATTACTGCCAGAGCGCCAAGATCGTGGAGGACAACAACCGGCAATGGCGGTCCTTGGGAATCTATGTTGACGGCATTGAGGGACTGTCCCTGTACCAGGAAAACGATCCCTATTTGAAGATCTGCATTGACGTAACCTTCAACCCCCATTCGGGGCCCTGGGCGCTTTCGCCGGTTACCGCAGAGCTGGATGACAAACTGCGGGCCTTCACCGATGTGGCGATCTATACCAAGGACGATATTAGGAGCGGCCTTGCGGCCATGCAGGGGGAATTGCAAACCGAAGTAGACCGGTCCCTGCGCCGGTAATCCCCGCGCAGATACAGGCGTTTCCAAAGATGCGGGGGGCCCATCGAACCGAAAGTTCGCGCCCCTCGCATATTCATTATTTTATTGAAGGAGAAAACCAGTATGGCTGGAATCATCAACACGCAAACCCTTACCCAAGTCGGCTTTATCGTCAAGGATATTGAAAAAACCAAAACCCGCTGGGCTGAATTCCTGGGCGTAACCCCGCCCCCAACCGTGGACGGCGGGAAATTCGAGATCACCCAAACCCAGGTGGCGGGCAAACCCGCGCCCAAGGCAAACTGTCTGATGGCCTTCTTCGACGTGGGGCCGAATGTCCAGTTGGAACTCATTCAGCCGAATGGAGAAAAAAGCACCTGGCAGGACTTCCTGGATCAGCGGGGCGAAGGAATTCACCATATCGCCTTTCACATCAAAGACATGAACGGGAACATCCGCTCCTGCGAACAGTTCGGCATGACCTGCGTACAGCGGGGCAAATACGGTGACGGCGGCGGCGAGTACGCCTACCTGGACGCGGGGGAGGATCTGAAATGTCTGGTAGAACTCCTGGAAAACTACCGCTAGGGCGGGGAGGTATAACATGAATCCGAAACCGGTTCAAAGAACGCCCGGACGGGATTCCGCCAGTTATCTGGAGCTGATCATCATGTATGCGGTGCTGGCCATCCTGGTGCTGGTATACGGCGTACCGTTTCTGTGGCTGGTGGCGAGTTCCCTCAAAACCAGTACCGAGCTGTTTGCGGTTCCCACGGTCTGGATTCCCAAGGCGCCCCAATGGATGAACTATGTGCTTTCCATCACGGCCTTTCCCTTTCTTCCTTATTTACGGAACACCCTGCTCATTGTGGGCTGCAACATCGCGGGCTCGGTGCTGTCCGCGACCCTGGCGGGTTACGGCTTTTCGCGGATCCATTGGAAGGGCCGGAATCTGGTGTTCATCATCGTGCTGATGACCATGATGCTGCCCTTCCAGGTAACGATGATTCCCCTTTTCATGGTGTTCCAGAAATTGCGGTGGATCGGGACCTTCTATCCCCTCACCATAACCCCCTTTCTGGGGAATGCCTTCTTCATCTTCCTGATGCGGCAGTTCTTCCTGACCATCCCCAACGCGCTTTCAGAGGCGGCGATCATCGACGGCGCCAGCGAAGCCCGGATTTTCGCCCAGGTCTGCGTTCCCCTGGTCAGGCCCGCGATTACCACGGTGGCGATCTTCGCCTTCCTGGGTTCCTGGAACGATTTCCAGGGCCCGCTCCTGTTCCTCACCAGGGATCGCTTGTACACCTTGTCTATCGGGATTCAGCAGATCATGAGCGTCAACGATCCCCGCTGGAATCTTCTTATGGCTATGGGGGTTATGATGACCGTACCGGTGCTGATCATATTTTTCCTGCTCCAGAAATACTTTATCCAGGGTATTTCCTTCGCGGGCATCAAGGGTTAGGAGGGCGCGATGAAATCACAGCAGTTACGGGAATTGCGGAATCTGCGGAACGGTATTATCTTTATATCCCCCTGGCTTGCGGGCTTCCTCATATTCGCCCTGTACCCTATGGCGCAGGCTTTCTACTACTCCTTTACCGATTTCAGCGGCATGGTCCGCGCGCCGGTATGGATAGGGCTTGATAACTTTAAAACCATGCTGACCGGGGATAAGCTCTTTCTTACGGTGGCGAAGAATACGCTCTTTATGGTGTTCTTCGGCGGAAGCCTGATTCTCCTGGTTACGCTGACCATCGCCATTCTGCTCAACCACCGGAGCCTGAAATGGGTGAGCGGGTTCCGGGTGATCTTTTTTCTCCCCACCCTGGTGCCGTCCATTGTGCTGTGCATTCTCTGGCTGTGGCTGTTCAACGTGGATTCGGGGCTTATCAACAGCGTACTAAAACTGTTCGGTATCCGGGGCCCTGGCTGGCTGGCGAGTCTGGCCTGGTCCAAGCCCGCCCTGGCGATCATGCGGCTCTGGTGCGCGGGGAACCTGATCATCATCTTCCTGGGCGGGCTGCAGGACATCTCGCCGGAACTCTACGAGGCGGTTGATATTGACGGGGGGAATTTTTGGCACAAGACGATCCATATTACGATTCCGATGCTGCGCCCGATCATCCTGTTCAATGTGATCTCCACGATCAACGGGCTCATGCAGATGTTCGTGGAACCCCTGACCATGACCCGCAGCGGGCAGCCGAACAACATGACCTACACCTACGCGCTGTACATTTACAACAACGCTTTCAAGTACAGCAAGATGGGCTACGCCAGCGCCCTGTCCTGGGTGATGCTGATCATCACGCTGGCCTTAACGTTTATCGCGCTGAAGTTCGGCGGCTTCTTTGAGGAGCGGGAGAGTTAAGGGGGGACACGCCCCCCTCGCTCCAAAGCCTACGGCTTTTCCGCTGCCCCCCATGCGGGGGCGCCGCCCCCGCAACGCCCCCGCCCAACAGCCGCGCCCGCAGGGCGTTGACCCGGCAATGCGGCACGGCGTAGCGCTCGCAATCCCCCCTATTAACACATCTGCGCGAAGGCTTTAGCCTGAGCAGGGCGCGGCCCATAGCAACCGCCTCCGGTGGGGGTTCCACCCCCACACCCCCGCCGGGGTCTTGTAATTGGCCGCGAAAGCGGCCTACCTTGAGGCCCCCCGGTCCCCCCTTAAGGCTAAGGCTCCCCCTGATTTTCCGCAGTTTACCCCACAAATGGAAAGAAAAACAAACAAAGAATACCCGCCAGCGCCGCGGAACATATTTACTATAATCATATTTTATTGAATACTAGTGTAACGGGCCCGAAAGTTCAAATTCCGGCGGAAAAAACAGCCGGAACGCACAGCAAGAGGTATTTTTATGCGGTATATTATGGACAGATCATTTTTAACCGGTTGCGCCCTGGTGGATAAGCAGCATCAGCAGCTTTTTGACGCCATCAATGGACTGCTCGAAGCCTGTGAGCGCGGCAAAGGCAAGGATGAATTGAAAAAAAGCCTTGACTTCCTGTCGGACTATACGGTTAAACACTTCTTTGACGAAGAGCAGCTCCTAAAAAAGCACGGATTTACCCAACTGCCCGGCCATCACCAGTACCACGAGGCGTTCAAGAAGACCGTGTCGGACCTGGCCCATGAGTTTATCCTCAAAGGCGTGTCCGAACA
>JAITHH010000252.1 GCA_031280065.1 Treponema sp.
GCCAGGCCCTCGCGCATGACCGCCTCCGGGTCGGACATGAGGGGGAACTGTTTCTCGATATAGGCGGCCACCTGGCTGAGGGTTTTCCGGTAGTTGTTTTTGTTAGAGGCGATGTAGCGGGTGTACATGACCAGGCCCGCGCCCAGGGCCACCAGGATTCCCAGCGCGGTAAAAAAACAAAAAAACCGGATTTTTAGTCCATTTCTCATATTGGGTCTATCATATCAGGAAAGGGGCATTGTTTATACCGCTGCTGCGGGGGCGCCGCCCCCGCAACGCCCCCGCCGGGGGGCCTTCGAACGTTCGGTTCTTTGGCCCCCCGCATTCTTTTCTACTATAATTAACCTATGTTCCTTGACCTCTTTTGGAGCCTCAGCAGAATCAAAGTCTACGCCCTCGTCGGCGAAAGCGGCACCGGCAAAAGTTTCCGGGCAAAGCTCGTGGCCCAAAAATACGGCATCGATTACATCATCGACGACGGCCTGCTGATCCGCGATAACCGTATCCTCGCCGGCCATTCAGCCAAAAAGGAAAAAACCTTCATGGCGGCGGTCAAGGCCGCGCTCTTCGACGAGAAAGCCCGGCGGGACGAGATGGCCCGCAAACTCCAGGGAGAAAAAACCCGGAAAATACTGATCCTCGGCACTTCAGAAAAAATGGTCAACAAGATCGCCAGCCGCCTGCAGCTCCCCCCGCCGGTGAAAATCATCAAGATCGAGGACATCGCCTCGCAGGAAGAGATCGAGCGGGCCATCAGAACCCGGCGTATCGAAGGAAAACACGTTATTCCCGTGCCTTCTATCGAGATCAAGCGGAATTACCCCGGCATCTTCTACAACGCCATCCAGATATTCAAGCGGAAGAAAGGGGCCAAAGCCCTGGGCCCCACCTCCACAGTACACGAGAAGTCCGTGGTCAGGCCCGAATATTCCAAGCGCGGCAAGGTGATCATCTCCGAAGCGGCTTTGAGCCAGATGGTTATTCACTGTGTAGACGAGTACAATCAGAACGTCCGGATCAAGAAGCTCGCGGTTAAGGACGATGAGGCGGGCTACCGGCTGGTAATCACCATCGACGTCCCCTTCGGCACCCAGTTGGGGGGCAATATTCACGCCCTACAGCAGTACATCATCGACAACATCGAGCGCTACACCGGTATTCTCATCGAAGAGGTGAATATCATCATCGACAAATTGATCCAATAGGGTGGGGAGAACCGGATATGAAACCGTGGTTCAACATGATCTGCGCCCTGATGTTCGCGGCGGGAACGCTCGCGGCCCAGGCGGGACCGGCTGGGGAGCAGACCTATATCATTATTGCCGGTACGGAGGAAGGCGGCGAAGACACGCGGCTGCTGCGGGAGATGGAGCTGCGCTTTGCCCTGTACAACCAGGTCTTCCGCTTTGACCCCGATACGCTGAATGCCCCCCTGCGTGTACGCGCTTTTGGGGACAAGGACGCCTATGATCTCCATGTGAGTTCCCAACTGGGGAAGACCGTTGACGGGGCGGTGTACATTCACTACGCGGAGCCGGACCGCCGGGAGCTGGCGCTCCACCGGGGCGCCGCCGGGCAGAGCGCCCTCCCCTACCAGGCTTTTGTCCAGTACCTGCGGGCCTTTATCCCCCAGCCTCCTCCCTGGATCCGGGACGGTTTTGGGGTCTACTTCAATACGGTGTTCTTCAACGCTGATACGGGGGAACTGGAATTTGAGGAAAACCTGGCCTGGCTGGAGGCGGTCAAGGCTCAGGGGGCCAAGGCCCCTTCCCTGGAATCGATCCTCATGGCCGGCGCGTCGGAAGAACCGGCGCCCGCGGTGTTCCAGCCCGCAGCCTGGGCGCTGGTTTCCTTCTTTATGAACAGCGGCGGCGAGGGTTATTTCCGTACGCTGACGGAACTGTTCATGGCCCTGTCCCCGTCCGCGTCCGCCGGGGAGAACGCCGAGGCGGTGTACCGGCACATCACACGCTGGAACGGCGCCGCCGCGCTGGAGAAGGACTGCCGGGCCTACTTGATGTCCCGCAAGAGTTTTGCGGATTGGGTCCGGGAAGGGCAGCGGGCTTACACGGCAAAACGGGCCGAAGATGCGGGGGAGTGTTTTCTCCGGGCGCGGGAGATGAAGCCGGCGCACTATCTTCCATATTATTACCTGGGGCTTTTAGCCTATGATCGGCGGGACTACGCGGACGCGGAAGCGCGTTACCGCGCCGCCGGGGAGTACGGCGCTGACCGGGCTTTGATCTCCTACGCCTTGGGTCTCAACGCTGCGGCGTGGGGCAAGACTTCCGAGGCGGTGTCCTATCTGGAGGCGGCTCTTGCCGCCAATCCGGGCCGTTACCGGAATCGTGCGGGGGACCTGATCAAGCGGCTGCGATAGCGGGGGCGCTGCCCCCGCAACGCCCCCGCCGGGGGGTTACGAACCCCCCGGTCCCCCCATTCGCCTCTGCGCTATGGTGCGGGAGCCTTCTCCAGCAGCCCCGACTGGTGAACCGCCACCCCCTCAAGACGGATGTCGATCCCCGCAGGCGTGATCACCGGAATCACCCGGCCTAGCACCTCTAAAGGACGCTCAACATTGACCGGAACCGCGAAATCAAAGGACACCGGCACAACGCCGTCCAGGGAACTGCGGGTGTCATAACCTACCAGGAGATCAAAGGAAGTCGTGTTCTCCAGCGCCTGCAGCTTGGTCGCCATGCCCCGCCAGATCACATAACAGTCCCGGTAGAGAACCGCCTCGCGGATCACCTCACTATAGCTAAAATGATCCCGCAATTCGCCCCACTGCGGGGCCTCGGTATAGGACATGAGAAGCCGGGCCTTGTTTTTGACCGCTTCTGATGCGTTGGATTCGATAATACGGTTGAGCGGCACCTTGGCCGCCTCGTCCCGGAAGCTGGTAAAGAGACTGCGGGCCTCGCTGTAAGCGGACAGAACCTCGCTGCGCGTCAGGATGTAGCGGTAGCTCCCCCCCGCCTCAACCGGGGCATCCCGCTCTTCCTGCTCCAGCGCGGTTCCCGCATAGCCCTGCCGGGAAGTTCCGGCGGCTTCCAGCGGACGCCAGCGCCCGGTTCTGATCAGGTAGAACCCCGCCCCCAGCGTCAGCAGGATGAGAATTCCAAAAACAGGCAGGAAGACCTGATCCCAGGTCTTGGGTATGGACGGCAGCGGCGGAAAAAGCTGGGAGAGCCGCCCCGACTCGATCCATTCGGCGATGCGCTCCACGCCCCCGTACTTGCGGATCACCCGCAGGGCCTTCCCCGCGAGCCGGTTCCGGGGATGCTGATCCAGCACCTCCAGGTACAGGTCAATCGCCCGGTCAGTCTCTCCCCGGCGGAGAAACAGAACCGCCATGCCCAGCAGCGCGCCGGGGTCCTGGGCTTTCAGATCGCGGCAGCGCCTGAAATAGGTCAGGGCCCCGCCGAAGTCGCCGATCCGCAGGCAGGAACTCCCCAGTATATAGTAGTATTTGAACGAATCGTGGTAGCGGACCACCTCGGGCTCCAGGGTATGAATCACCTCCCCGAATTTTTTCCGCCTGAGCAGCCGGCTTACCTTGACAAGAATCGGGTCCCGCGTCATGCCCCGGCGCTTCCCCGCAGCCGCCTGACCATGCCGGCCTGGTCCTCCGCACGGAAAAAGGCGGAGCCCGTAACCAGCACATCGGCCCCCGCCTCCCGGGCCGCCCCGGCGGTGTCCAGGCCGATTCCCCCGTCAACGGAGAGGAGAAAATCCCCCGCCCCGGCTTTACGGAGCGCGGCCAGGGCCCTGACTTTTGCCAGGCATTGGGGGATGAATGCCTGGCCGCCGAAGCCGGGATTCACGGTCATCACCAGGACAATATCAGCCCAGGGAAGGAGCGGCTCGATGGTTCCCGCGGCCGTGCCGGGCACGATGCAGAGGCCCGCCTTCTTCCCCAGCGCCCGGATACGTTCCAGTATCCGGTGGCTATGGACCGCCGCCTCCGCGTGGATGGTAATGCCGCCGGCGCCGGCGGCGGCAAAATCATCGATAAGCCGCTCCGGAGCCTCCGTCATCAGGTGGACATCAAAGAAGCCGGAGCTATGGGGCCTGAGATCCGCGACCATCTTCGGCCCAAAGGTCAGATTGGGTACAAAATGCCCGTCCATTACATCAAGATGAACCCACTCGGCGCCGGCGGCACCGATGCCGGCCACCGCCGCGGCGAGGTTGGAGAAGTCAGCGGCGAGGATCGAAGGGGCGATTATGGTCTTGCTCATAGTTTGATGATACGCGCCTTCCATGCCTCTTGTAAAGAACCGGAATAATGGTATAATACAGAGGCTATATTTTCATCGGATGCGAAGAACTATTCAAGCCATGAACGGGGAAAAAACGATACCGGGGCTCCTTCAGAAAGCCTATGACAGCCTGAAAGCCTCTGACCTCAAATCGGCGCTCTGGGCTGCGGAGGAAGCCCTCAAAGCTGATTTTGAACATCCCGAGGTGCTGTACGCCCTCACCTGCGTCAACTGGTGGCTTGAACGGATGCGGCGGCTCCCGGAAATCAAGGAGTCCTATGACCGGGGCGGCTACCTCCTGACCCAGTGGAAGGCGTTTTACGGCTTCCTTGACCGGCTGGGGGAGGGGTACGAGCCCTGCCTGTACGCGGTCCGCTGCTATGTCTTTTCCACCGCCCTGCGCTGTTTCGAGGACGTGCTGGGGGACGGGGTCAATCAGCACGATCCGGGCCTGCTGCTCCAGGCGGGCAAGTGCTACAAGGGCGTGGGGAATTACGACGCGGCCCTGAAGTACCTGGAGCAGGCGGCCCGGTTTAAGCGGGAGGATGGGGAAACCCTCTCGGAGCTGGCGGATGTGAACGCCCTGCTGGGAGACGCCCGGCGGGCCAAGGGGCTGTTCCGGGAGGCTTTTTACGCGGACCCCCAGGGCGTCGATTTGCGCTCCCTGGACTGCGAGATGATTATCCGGCTTGCCAAGGCGGTGGCCGCCGAGGGGAAAACCGGTCAGGAACTGTTGGAGTGGATGCCCGTATACGGGGATATTTTTAAGCTGTTCAACATCAAGCGGGAGCTGAAGCCCGCCGAAGTGGGCAGGCTCAAGCAGTCTATTTTCACTTTGGAGAACGAGGTCCGCAGCAGACCGGAGAATGTGGACCTCCTGAAACCCCGGCTTATCAACCGGTATTTCTGGCAGATAGATCACTACGAGAACGCCCGGGAAGACCCCGGCATCATCGAGGAGATTTTGCTGAAGATCAAAATACTTGATCCGGCAATATATACCCGGTATATCCGGTAAGGAGCTGCGAAATGGCGGAACTTGAAAACACGGGGGCTGAGGCTCTTCTTAAAAATGTGCAGAACATGCTCAACGAAGAAAAGTGGACAAGAGCCGCTTTGAGCAACTACTCTGCCAGTCAGTTCAAAGACCTGGACGGCCTCTTAAAGGAAGCCAGGGAAGCGCGGGCCTATGACGATTTGAAAGACGCCTGCGATGAACACCTGGGGCACACCAAGAACAGCCTCATCGCCCTGTACCTGTCGGGGATGATTGCCCTGTCGCGGCAGATCATTGACGACGCCGCGCTGATCAGTCTGGTAACGATCTTCATGGATAACCACAAGTGGGGCATCGTGAAGTACCTCTGCGAGCGCATCCTGGATTACGGCGAGTCCAAGTTCGCCCTGCGCACCCTGGCGGAGTGTTACAAGAACGACAACGATGAAGAGGCGGTCTTCGGCATCTGGGAGCGGCTGGTCAAGGTTGATTACGAGGAAGCGGACCTGGCCAAGGCCCTGGCGGAGCATTACGAGAAAATTCCCAAGATCGAGGAGGCGGTGGACTACTACAAAAAGGCCCTCCACCGCTATATCAACAAACAGCTCTTCACCAATGTCCGGGAAATATGGGCAAAACTCCTGGAATACGGTCCCCAGGACATCGACTTCTTCCTCCACGTCCAGAAGAAGATCGCCAAGAACATCAGCGAGGAAAAGGCCGTGG
Source organism: Treponema sp. (assembly GCA_031280065.1). The sequence continues at coordinate 5,989 of JAITHH010000252.1, forward strand.
TCCTGCTGGAGGATGTCTACGCGGTCTGTAAAAAGCGGGAGGACCTGGACACGGCCATCAACATTCTCAAGCTGATCCTCCAATACGATGAAAAGGACGAGCAGGCCCGCAAGGAGATAACCGCCTGTTTCCGGGAGAAGTATGCGGCCCACAGTCAGCTTGAGGAGTACATCCGAATCTCCAACCTTGCCCAGAAGTACCGCAATGTCCACGAGGCGATCCAGGACTTTGAGAAGCACATCGCCTTTGACAAAGGCAACTTCGTGTACCACCGGACGTGGGGCGTGGGCCGGATCGCCGAAGTACAGGGGGATGAGATCGTCATCGACTTTGCTAAGAAGCGCGCCCACGCCATGTCCCTCAAGATGGCGGTGAACGCCCTCCAGACGCTGACCAAGGACCATATCTGGGTACTCAAGGCCACGTCAAAGCGGGAAAAGCTGTATGAGCGGGTCAAAACCGAGCCGCTGTGGGCCCTGCAAACGGTGATCCGCAGTTTCGGCAACGCCTGCGACCTTAAACGGATCAAGGCGGAGCTGTCGCCTTCGATCCTTTCGGCGGGAGAGTGGACGGCCTGGAGCGCCAAGGCCCGCGAGGTGCTGAAATCGGACACCTCCCTGGGGGTGAGCCCTGACAACATCGACCTGTACACGGTGCGGGACCGGCCCATCAGTATTCCCGAAAAGCTCTTTTATGAATTCCGGGCGCAAAAGAATTTCTTTGACCGCGCCCAGACGATCCGCAGTTATGTCAGCCAAAAGGACGCGGAGCTGGATTCAGAGTACTTTACCGAAATGTTTGCCTACTTTTCTGGCTACCTGCGTTCCTGGAGTCAGGTAAGCGAGCAGGTCGTGGCTTCCTATCTCCTGGTGAAGGACCTGGCTGGCCGCTATCCCCACCTGGGCGCGGGCCTGCAGTTGAATTTCCTCCAAATATTCGAGGGCATCGATGATGTGCCGGGGCTGTTCCAGAGCCTGCGGGACGCGAAGCTGCGGGAGGATTTTCTGCATCATATCAAGCTCTTCGTTCCTTCCTGGCCTGATATTTATGTTGAACTGTTCCCCTACGCGCTCCTCCAGTCCATCATTACGAGTCTGCTCAAAGAAGGCTATGAGGACAAAGCGGCCGCGCTGGTTCAGGGGTGCTTTGAAAACTACCGGGACTACCGGGAGGCGGCGGTGTGGCTCTACAAGAACCTCAGCCGCGAGCCCTGGTTTGAGAAGGCGGGGCTGTCCTTTGAGAAGCAGATCATCACGCTGATCCATATTCTCGACATCACGTACCGGGAGATCGAAAACCACCGCGACACCACGGAGAACCGGAAGATCAACAAGCAGGTCTACGGCATCCTCTTTAAAGACGGGGTATTGGACGCGGCCATCGACAGCGCGGATTCGGACATGATCCTGCGGCTCTTTACGCTCATTGACGATGTGAAGGACCTGGACCCTGCGGATAAGCTCAAACTCCGCCACCGCATCCAAGACAAGCACCCGGACTTCAAATTCTTTGGGGACACGGAAAAGGCGGTGATTACCCGGGGGCTTATGGTCACGCTGGCCATGTACCAGGAGAAACAGCGGCAGCTTAACCGTCTCATGGAAGTGGAGATGCCGGCCAATTCCAAGGAAATCGCCTTTGCCCTGTCCCTGGGAGACCTGCGGGAGAATGCCGAGTACAAGGCGGCCAAGGAAAAGCAGGATATCCTCAATGCCCAGGCAGCCAAGCTCAAGGACGAGATAGAGCGGGCCCAGCTCTTTGATCCCGGTTCGGTCAATATCAACCGGGTATCCTTTGGGACGAAGGTAGTTCTGAGCAATGATTCCTCCGGGAAAAATGAAGAGTATACTATCCTGGGGCCCTGGGAATCGGACCCGGAAAACCGGATCATCTCTTATCTGTCTCCCTTTGGGGGGGCGGTTTTGAATAAAAAGGCGGGGGAGCAATTCAGCTTTTCCATAAGCGATCAGAAGGTCTCCTATACGGTAAAAAAGATTTCCGCGGCGGCCTTGTAAAGGGAGGGGGGCGGTAAACTTCAGCTTTGTAACCGCGTCTCTGAAAAATGCATGTTTCGCAGCCCCTGGGGCGGGAAACTGCCAGAACCGGCGCAAAGCCAACCGGGTTTTACCGCGGGCTCAAGGGTTTTTCCGGGGGCGTTTTTGCAATACACTTCGGTTCCGGTATAATTGGGTGTATATGAAAAAACTGATTCTTATCTTGGCGTTGTTTCTGGCTGTTCTTTCCTGGTCCTCCGGCCAGGAACAGGGGGCTATGGATCTGATCCTGCTCCTGGATACGTCGTCCGCGTTGAGCGGCTCTTTCCTTGAACTGCGGGACTACCTTACCGGGCCCTTTCTCCAGGAATTTCTGCGTATCGGCGATACCTTTCACCTGATTTCCGTGGCGGATGCTCCCAGGAGGGAAATATCCCGCCGGGTGGAGGGTATTGGGGACGTGGAGACCATCATCAGCCGTCTTTACCTGATGTATCCCCTGGAACCGGCTTCCAATATTACCGCAGCCCTGGAGTTTATCGGGCAGTACGTATCCACCCTGCCCGGGGCCCGGCGCAAAATCGTGGTATTGCTTACCAGCAAGGACCGGAGCATCAAGCCTGAAGCTATAGCCCGTTTGAACCGCCCCCGGGTTGATTTCCACCTGGTCCAGTTCCCTTTTACCGGGAGCGGCCCCTATTCAGGCCGGCCCAGCCTCCGCAGGGCCGCTCCTCCCAGACCCCAGGCGGAAATCGCGGCGGCCCAGCCCCAGGCAGTCCCGGAGTCCCGGCAAACACCGGCCCAGAGCGTCCCAGCCCAGACGGAGACACGGGACCCGCAGCCCCAGGCCCAACGGCCAGTACAGCCAGCCGCTACGCCCCCAGCCAACGCGGCTGCCCAGGCGCCGGCGCGGAATACACAGCCCCAAACCGCTCCTCAGGCACAGCGGCCAGCACAGCCAGCCGCTCCCCCAGCCAACACAGCGGCCCAGGCGCAGGAGCAACAGCCAGTACAGCCCGTGAGCGGAGGCTCTGGAAACGCAAAACCCCTGAAAACCGCGCTCCCGGTTTTTTCTGCCCCAGGGTTGAGCCTCCTCCCCGCGCCTGCGCCAAGCTCTTTGCTGCCCCTCTTCTTTACCACCCTGGGCTTAGGTATGGCCGCTTTCCTGACTTTCCTGGTTCTCCATACCGGACGCCGGCTCCAGCGCTTCCCCAACAAGACCATGGCCTATGTAGCGGGCCGCTCGTTACCCCCAAAGACCGAACCCTACCCCCTGACCGAACATGCGGCTAAACAACGGCAGATAACCCGGCTTTCCAGGCTCGAAAACGGTCCAGGCAATTATATCGATACCAAGGGTATCCTCATGCTCTCCCTCTTTGTGGAGGATCAGAACACCGCCACCGGCAGGCGGAACATCCATGCCATCAAGCCCGGATATACCTATACCATCGGGGGGGGCAATTCGGACTTTCTTATCTTCCTGGTACCCTTGCCTCCCCATATCGCGGAAAT
>JAITHH010000335.1 GCA_031280065.1 Treponema sp.
GCCATAGTTTTTGGGGATATTTCCCCAAATATCAATACCAAAACGGTTGTAACGGCTGTTGCTATGGTTACGCCCGCGCTGCCGAAAAGCCCGGCAAAGAATACGGTTGCTATTGCTGACAACAATATATTGACGATATTGTTCCCTACCAAAACGGTGGAAATGAACTGGTCGTATTTGTCCGTTGTTTTAAGCACGAGTGCCGCTTTACGGTTTCCTTTTTCTGCTAAATGTTTTAGTTTAATTTTGTTTATTGACGAAAAAGCGGTTTCCGTCGCCGAAAAAAAGCCGGAGAATACCAGCAAAAGGGCAAATAATCCAATTGTACTTAATGTATAAGGGTCCATAATCCCATTATCCTATACGGTTCTATTCAAAAACGCAAGTACAAAATTTCAGGCGGCATGGCTCCCGCAGGCGCAGTCCTCGCTGCCGCCGTCCCCCGCCGGGGGGTCACGAACCCCCGGTCCCCCCGGCTATACAGGCTTTGCCCCTCGATATATCTTAAAAAGGCGCAGACTGGCGGGCAGCAGGCCAGTCTGCGCCATATACTTTTAAGCGAGGGTAGACTATGAAACAGGGCAAAGAGTGGGCGGAAGGCGTCTTTGAGAAACTCAAGACCAAGCTGTCCGCCGAGTGTTCGCGGCTGGAGGGAATCATCCCCTACATCCCGCAGGACGGGCATTACCGGGACATCGATACCGGCGAGGGCATCTTCTGGTGGACTAACGGCTTCTGGCCGGGGCTGCTCTGGCAGATGTACCACGCCGCGGGGGACGAGGGCTATCGAAAAAGCGCCGAGGCTGCGGAAAAGCGGCTGGATGCGGCCTTAGAGGGCTTTGAGGGACTGCATCACGACGTGGGCTTCATGTGGCTCCATTCGGCGGTGGCGAATTACCGCTTAACCGGAAACCGGGAATCCCGCAGACGCGGCCTCCACGCGGCGAACCTGCTGGCGGGCCGCTACAACCCCCAGGGGAAATTCATCCGCGCCTGGAACCTCGACCGTACCGGCTGGATCATCATCGATTGTATGATGAATATTCCCCTGCTGTACTGGGCGGCAAAGGAACAGGCCGATCCCCGGTTCCGCATGATCGCCCAAAGTCACGCGGATACAGCCTTGAACGCCCTGGTCCGGTCAGACGGAAGCTGCAATCACATTGCCGTGCTTGACCCTGAAACCGGCGTGTGCCTTGAAACCCCCGGAGGCCAGGGCTATGCGGCGGGTTCATCCTGGAGCCGGGGCCAGAGCTGGGGACTGTATGGCTTTGCCCTGAGTTTCCGCCATACCGGCGACCGGCGCTATCTGGACGCGGCCAAGCGGATCGCCCATTACGTGACTGCCAATCTTGCCCAAAACAGTTGGCTTCCCCTGGTTGATTACCGCTCCCCGCCGGAGCCGGTGATTTACGATTCCACCGCCGCCATGATCGGCGCGTGCGGCCTCTTGGAGATCGCGGAGCACTGCGGCGAGTACGAGCGGAATCTCTATGCGGGGGCGGCGCTGCGGACGCTCCAGGCCTGCGAAGGGGCCTTTGCCGACTGGGACGCGGGGCGGGACGGCGTGATGGGCAAGGGAACCGGCCAGTACCACGGCGGCCCCAAGGACACGGAAGTTCCGATCATCTACGGCGATTATTTCTTTACCGAGGCGGTTCTGCGCCTCTTGAAAAAAGATTTCTTGATCTGGTAGGAGGAAGCGATGAAAGCGATGGATCTGGAGATACGGTACACCGGGCATCCCGGCGACGTAAAAGGCTACGGCACACAGGCGCTGCGGGACCATTTTCTCTTTGAAAAGGTCTTTGTCGAGGACCGGATCAGCCTCTGCTACACGCACAGCGACCGGGTGGTCTTTGGAGGGGCGTTTCCGGTTGCGGACCGGCTGCGTCTGGAGGGCGGCAAGGACTTTGGGAGCGATTGTTTCCTGGACCGGCGGGAGCTGGGCGTCATCTGCATTGCCGGCGAGGGGAGCGTGAGCGCGGACGGGCAGGCGTATCCCATGAAGAAGGGCGACGGCCTGTATATCGGCAAGGGCGTCAAGGAGGTGATTTTCTCCGCTGCAGACAAGGCCCCGCCGCCCAAGTTCTACCTCGCCAGCGCCCCGGCTCACGCGGCCTATCCGGCGGTGTTTATTCCCATCGAGAAGGCCAATCCCCGCAAGCTGGGGGAGGCGGCGTCGGTGAATGTGCGGACCATATACCAGTACGTGCATCCGGCGGTGTGTCAGAGCTGTCAGTTGGTGATGGGCATGACGGTTCTGGAGGAGGGATCGGTATGGAACACGATGCCCTGTCACACCCACGAGCGGCGCATGGAGGTGTACCTGTACTTTGACGTCAAGCCCGGGGCGGCGGTTTTCCATCTGCATGGGCAGCCGCAAGAAACGCGGCACATTGTGGTGAATAACGAGCAGGTGGTGATTTCGCCGTCCTGGTCGATTCACTCGGGGGTTGGGACGGCGGCGTACACGTTTATTTGGGCGATGGCTGGGGAGAACCAGACATTTGACGACATGGATGCGCTCGTTACGGGCGCGTTAAAATAAGCGGGGGTTCCACCCCCGCACCCCCACCGGGGGGCCCAGGCCCCCCGGTCCCCCCGCTCGCCAGGCGCGTAATACCAATGGGCGCGCAGCCAAATCAACCGGGGGGCGCGGGGGTTCCACCCCCATATTTTTCATTGAAGGAGTCTTTTATGTTTACACTGAACGGAAAAACAGCATGGATCACCGGCGCCTCTTACGGCATCGGCTTCGCCATCGCCCAAGCCCTGCACCACGCAGGAGCAAACATCGTCTTCAACGACATCAACCAGGACTTGCTCGACAAGGGCCTGGCCGCCTACAAAGCCGCCAACATCCCGGCCCGCGGCTATGTCTGCGACGTTACCAATGAAACCGCGGTAAACGCCGCAGTCACCCAAATCGAAAAAGATACCGGCGCCATCGACATCCTGGTGAATAACGCCGGAATCATCAAACGGATCCCCATGATCGAAATGAGCGCCGCCGACTGGAGACAGGTGATCGACGTTGACCTCACCGCCCCCTTCATCGTCGCCAAAGCCGTCATCCCCGGCATGATCAAAAAAGGCGGCGGCAAGATCATCAATATCTGCTCCATGATGAGCGAACTAGGCCGCGAAACCGTCAGCGCCTACGCCGCGGCCAAAGGCGGCCTGAAAATGCTCACCAGGAACATCGCCAGCGAGTACGGCAAATACAACATCCAGTGCAACGGCATCGGCCCCGGCTACATCGAAACCCCCCAAACCGCCCCCCTCCGCGAGCGCCAGGCGGACGGCAGCCGGCATCCCTTCGATCAGTTCATCATCGCCAAAACCCCCGCGGAACGCTGGGGCACCACCGACGACCTCAAAGGCCCGGCGGTGTTCCTCGCCTCCCCCGCCTCCGACTTCGTGAATGGCCACGTCCTGTACGTGGACGGCGGCATCCTGGCCTATATCGGGAAACAACCCGGCTGAAACGGAGGAGTGAGTATATGGAAAAAGACGCGGTAACCATCCAGTCTGACATCCACGACACGGACTATGAACAGAGCTACCGGGAACCCCGCCTGGATGCGGCGGGACTCATCAACATCGCGGGCCGGGAAACTGAATCCCTGAACGGACGGTGGAATTTCGCCCCGGACCTCTACGACACCTGCCGCCGGGCGCGGTGGTTCAAAGGGGAGCGCTTTGCCCCCGACGGCATGGAATGGCCCGTGGACTGGGACTGGGAAGGCTGGGACCGGATCACGGTGCCCGCCTGTTGGAACATGGAACAGCCCGAACTCCGGTACTTCGAGGGATTCGGGGTCTATACCAGAACCTTCCGGTATATTCCCCGGTATATCCCCCAGGGCGCGGGCGAGCGCCTCTTCCTCCGGTTTGAAGGCGCGGCCTACCGGACATCGGTGTTCCTCAACGGCGAGTTCATTGGCAGCCACGACGGCGCTTCGACCCCCTTCAACATCGATATAAGCGGGACGGTCAAGCTGGATAACCGCCTGATCGTCGTGGTTGACGCCCGCCGCAGCCCCCTGCGCCTCCCCATGGAAAACACCGACTGGTTCAACTACGGCGGCATCTACCGGGATGTGCTCCTCGTCCGCCTGCCGAAGGTATTCATCCGGGACTGGTTTATCCGCCTGGTTCCGGACGGGACCTTCTCGAATATTCAGCTTGATCTGGAACTTTCGGAGGAGGCGGACGGCGCGGCGCTGCTTGAAATTCCCGGTCTGGGAATCAAGCGTGAATTGCCCCTGCGCCAGGGAAAGGCCTCGCTGTGTTTCAGCGCCAAGCCGGAACTCTGGTCGCCCGAAAATCCGAAGCTCTACGGCCTTACACTGACCTTCCTCGACGGGAAGGGCGGGACGCGGGACCGCGTCGAGGACCGGGCGGGCTTCCGGGAGATACGGACGAACGGGCGGGAATTGCTCCTCAACGGCGCAAAAATATTTCTTAAAGGCATCTCCGTGCACGAGGATCACTTCGCGCTGGGGAAAACCACCACCGCTGAGATCATCCGTTCCACGATCCGCGACTTGAAGGCGCTGCACGGGAACTACCTGCGTTTGGCCCACTATCCCCACAGCCGGCGTTTTGCCGAAATCGCCAGCGAGGAGGGGGTGCTGCTCTGGGAGGAGATTCCGGTCTACTGGGCCGTCGCCTTTGACAATCCCGATACCTACCGGGACGCGGAGAATCAGTTGGCGGAACTCATCCTGCGGGACCGCAACCGCGCCGCGGTGATCATCTGGTCCATGGGGAACGAGAACGCCGACACGGACAGCCGCCTGGCCTTCATGTCCGCGCTGGCCCGTAAAGCCAAGTCCCTGGATGATTCCCGGCTGATTTCGGCTGCCTGCCTGATCAAGCTGGACAAGCTCCAGATCGAGGATCGCCTGACGGAATTCCTGGATGTGATCGGCATCAACGAATACTACGGCTGGTACGACCCGGACTTCAGCAAGCTGCCCCGGATTCTGGCCAACTCCAGCCCGGACAAACCGGTGGTGATCTGCGAATTCGGCGGCGGGGCGCGCCTGGGTCAGCGGAGCACCGCAGACGAACTCTTTACCGAGGACAAGCAGAAAGCCATCTACGAGAAGCAGGCTGCGGTGATTGGGCAATGCCCCTACATAGCCGGTACGAGCCCGTGGATACTCTACGACTTCCGTTGTCCCCGGCGGCTCAACCGTTATCAGGAGGGTTTTAACCGCAAGGGGCTTATTGACGCGGACCGCGTGAGCCGGAAGCTGGCCTTTGACACGCTGCGGCGGTTCTACGAGGGGCT
>JAITHH010000009.1 GCA_031280065.1 Treponema sp.
ACCCCCATGATCACCTTATCGCGGGCCTCCTCAAAGTCGGGCATCTCCACCTCGGCTTTGTCCTTCCGGGCCGCGAAGAGGGCCGCCTCGTTGACCAGGTTGGCGATCTCCGCGCCGCGCATCCCCGGCGTGGCGCGGGCCAGGCGGGTCAGGTCGATGTCCTGGGCCAGGGGAATCTTGGCGGCGTGTATCTTGAGGATCGCCTCCCGCTCCTTGATGTCCGGCATGGCCACGATCACCTGGCGGTCAAAGCGTCCGGGCCGCAGCAGCGCCGGGTCAAGCACATCGGGCCGGTTGGATGCGGCGAGAATTATCACCCCGTCCTTGGGGTCAAAGCCGTCCATTTCCACGAGGAGCTGATTCAGAGTCTGCTCCCGCTCGTCATGGCCGCCGCCGTACCCAGCGCCCCGCGTCCGGCCCACCGCGTCCAGCTCATCGATGAAGATGATGCAGGGGGCGCTCCGCCTGCCCTGCTCGAAAAGGTCCCGCACCCGGCTGGCCCCCACGCCTACAAACATCTCCACAAAGTCCGAGCCGGACATGTGGAAGTAGGCCACGCCGGCCTCCCCGGCCACGGCCCGCGCCATGAGGGTCTTGCCCGTGCCGGGCATTCCCACCAGCAGCACTCCCTTGGGGATCCGGGCACCCATCTTGGTGAATTTCTGCGGGTTCTTGAGGAAGGACACTACCTCCTGCAACTCGTATTTGGCGTCCTCCTGACCGGCCACGTCAGCGAAGGTTACTTTTTTGCTCTCGTCCAGGTAGCGTTTGGCCCGGCTCTTCCCGAACTGAAAGGCCCGGTTCCCCGCCCCCTGCATGTTCCTGAACATGATCCAGATGAAGACAAAGCCGAGAATCCAGGGGGAAAATTCCCAAAAGAGCCGCCAGGGGTTGAGCCCGCTCGTGCCGCCGGACACGTTGATCCCCTTCTCGCGCAGGCTCGGCAGGAGAGCCGGGTCCTGGTAGGGGATGAGGGTCTTGAAATGCACCATGTCCCCGGAGATTCCTTTGAGGGTTCCCTCGATGGCGCTGCCGTCCAGTATTTTGACGGCGGTTATTTCGTTCCGGTCCAGGTAGCTGGTAAAGGTCGAATAGGGGATTTCCTGTACCGCAGATGCGGGGCTCTCGCGCCTAAAGAAGAAGGCAATAAACAGGCCCATGATACCAAGGAAGAAAATCAGGGCAATACGGTTGGACCTGCCGCCTGAAAGAGGCGGACGAGGCGGCAGCTTTGGATTCTGATCGGTAAACATCCTCACCCCCGGTTCATTCGATATAAAAACAAGAAAACGTCTGGGGAAACACCCCTTCCCGGCGGGCCAAAACAGCGGCTCCCCGCGCTCCAAAGCCAATCAGGGCGGCAACGCCAAGGGCGTCCTCGGCGCTGATAACGCCGGTATACCCCGAACGGCGGGCCTCCGCAAGCACCGCTGCCTTTGAAAACCGCTTCCCCCCTGCGGTAACGCGGTCTTCCGCCTGGGCGTTCCGCAAAACCACCGGCAAAACGCCGTAAAAGCCGTGCCCAGGCCCGCCGCAGCCGGTCAGCACTTCTATATACACCGCGCCAGAGGCCGTACCCGCCGCTTCCAGCTTATAGCGTCCCGGTTCTTTAATCAACAGGACGAATCCCTCCTCGCTTTCCCCGTCCGGGACCGGCCCGGCGGCGATCCTGCTCCCCCGATTCTCCAGCCGCCGGGTGCGTCCGTCCTGTCCCGGCCCGGTTTCCAGGGCGCGGCATTCCCCCTGGGCGAACCTGCGGACCGCAGCCCGCCGGGGGGGGCGTACCGGGGCGAGTCCGTCCAGGGCCTGAAACAGGGCTTCCTCCCGGATGATCTCCGCTTGGGCGAAGAACGGTTCCTTGGGCGCGGACCATTCCCCGCCGGTCTGCTCCCAGGGAATACGCCGCCGCGCTTCGTCCGCCATAAACGAAGCGGCCAGGGCCTGGGTCTGGGCAGCGGCTGCCACGCCGCTGCGCCAAAAGGGGAAGCGTTCATCCAGCAGGGGGATCAGGCAATGCCGCACCCGGTTGCGGAGATAGGCGGTATCGCGGTTGGTGGAGTCGGTTTGGAAGGGAATGCCGCGCTCCTTGAGGTAGCGCAGAACTTGGGCGCGGCTGAGTTCCAGCAGGGGCCGGAGGAGCCGTCCCCGCAGCGGGGGCATGGCGGCCAATCCCGCGGGGCCCGCGCCTTGCAGGAAGCGCATCAGGGCGGTTTCCAGCAGGTCGTCTCTGGTATGGGCCGTGAGTATCCGCTGCGCACCGGTCCGGTCCGCTTCCCGGTTCAAAGCGGCGTAACGGCAGCGCCGGGCGGCAGCCTCGATTCCAAGTTTGCGCTGTTTTGCCAGCGCCGCGATTCTGCCGGGCGGAATCACCGTCACGGTACAGGGCACGTCCATTTCCGCGCAGCGTTTTCTGACGGCCTCCGCGTCCCCCCGGCTCTCCTCTGGGGGTCTGATCCCGTGTTCCACATGAATGCACCGCAACAGGAAGCTCCCGCTTTCCCGGCGCAGGGCATCCAAGGCCGCCAGCATGGCGGTAGAGTCGGCGCCCCCGGACACAGCGGCCACGTACAGGCCCGGCGGCTCATTGTGCAGGGCCGCGGCCATTGCGGACTCAAACCCGTTCATTGGCTGGGAGTATAACATACCGGCGGGCGCTCAAGGGTCAGCAAAGAAACCTCCTTTTGGATAACTCTTAAACAAACGTCTAACGTTCACCCTGGTATGGTTTGGCCTCCCTGGCGTTATGAATCAGCGTGATAAAATCTTTTCGGTAGCCATATTCATCTTTACCCAGGGAGGACAGGGCCAACTGTTCGACCATCTCAAAACCGGCTTTTCCTTTGTGGGGACTGTTACGGAGTATCATGCCAAAGGCGGCGGCGGCGGCGGCAAAACGAAAGTCCTCCGATTCGGTCCCGGCGGGCCGCAAATCGCTTTTCTTTACCGGAAAAGCCATAAGGCTGGAAGCGGTCTCGCCGGGTTCTTTATACCGGACTTTAACCGTAAAAAGTTC
>JAITHH010000016.1 GCA_031280065.1 Treponema sp.
TCACAGATGCGCGAAGGCTTTAGCCTGAGCGGTGCGCGCCCTTACCGTTCCCATATATCCCGCGCCGTAAGCGGAATCCGCGAAAAAGAACAATCCGCCGCCTGCGACACCGCCTGAACATACGCCGCAGGCACACAGCTAAACGCCAGCTCCCCAATCCCCTTGGGAACCCCGCCCTCGCTCCCCGTAAACCGGATGTGAATAGGCACTATATCCTCCGGCCCCGGAATCTCATAACGGCGTATCAGCTTCTGCGGAATAAACCCCTCGATATACGAAAGCTGCTCCCGCGCCGCCCAACTCAGCGCGTGAATCACCGATAAACGCAGCGACCGCCGGGCCCGCTCCTCAGAAAGAATCTTCCCGCCGTCCACCGCCAGATAAACCCCCCTGACACACGGAACATACTCAACCGGATCAAGAGCCGCCTCCACCACCGCCGCCGCATACCCCGGATGGGCAAACACATTCCGGTCAACGGACCGCTGCTCCCAGTTCTCCTCTTTGGCCGGACGATAGGCGCGGCGCACCGTAATGGGCAGCGGGTCCCGGAAACGCTGCTTCCTGATCGCCGCGCAGGCCCGCTCCACCAGCCGCGTCAGCACCGTGATATTCCGGGAAAGCGCCGAAGGCCCGCCGTCTGGAACCTTGTCTGTGCTTTCCGTTATGAACCGCACCGCGCCGGCATCCACCGCCAGAATGTCCCCGGCGATCTTCCGCCAAATACGCTGGTACTCCAGCGCCGGTGAAACAACGCCCGCCCTAATCTCCAGGGAGCCGTCCTTGTCCAGGGTCAGCTCCACCGCATAGTTCCCCTTGTCGCTCCCGCTGTACAGGAAGCCGCTCCCCTGATACCCCGCCGCAATGCCCACGCCCCGCAGCGCCTCTCCCCGCTCCCGGTCCCCGCCCTCACGCCGCCGGGTGCGCAGAAGTTCGTAGGCCGCCCACTTGCGGCGGTAGCCCCCCATGTCCGAGGCAATGTCGATCAGACTGTCCAGCGCCGCGCCCTCCAGCGCCGGCATACCGGGAATTTTCGCCTTGCCCGCCCAGTTGTTCTTCCGCCATTCAGCCGGGTCCTGCCCCAGCGTATCGGCGATGCGGGAGGCGTGGCGCTCCGCCGCAAAGAGCCCCTGGGCCAGGCCGAATCCCGCCAGCGGGCCAGCGGGGGGCGTGTTGACCGCGACCGCCGCGCCCTCCAGGGAGACTGCCCCGTGCTTATACAGCCCCAGGGCCCCCATGCAGGTCCTGTCCAGAATTTCGCCGGTAAAGACCCCGTAGGCCCCCATATCCGCCCGCGCCGAGGCTTCGGTGGCCAAAAGCTGCCCCCGATCCCCCAGGGCGCTGCGGAGCCGGATCTCCGCGCCGTTCCGTTTGGGACTGTAGCGGAAGTCCTCCTCCCGGGACAGGCTGAGTTTGACGGGCTTTCCGGTAAGCGCCGCGCCCAGGGCCGCGTGGCAGGCCGCGAGCGCGGGATACCATATCTTGCCGTCCAGGTGAACGCCGATCCGCGTGGGCTCCACGATCACCTCCGCGGGCGGAACATTCAGCGCCGCGGCCACCGCCCGCCGCACCTGGAACGGCCATTGGGTGGCCGTAAACACCCGCAGGCCCCCCGCTTCGGGACATACCGCGGCCCCGCAAGGCTCGGAATACCAGTGTTCCTGGAGGCCGGTCCGGTACGTTCCCTCCACAATGGTCTTGGCCTCCCTGAACGCGCCTTCCGCGTCCCCAGAGCGGAGCCGGGTTTGGGCGATGACCGCCTCCGGGGGATAGTCCTCTCCGGGGAATACCGGGGGCGCTGCTTCGGCGATTACCCGGCATTCGGCGGCCAGCTCTTCCAGCCTGGTTTGATCCGGCCCCACCAGCAGGGCCGCAGGTTCTCCGATATACGACAGACTTTGCGCCGCCAGAATAGGAAGGCCGAATTCCTCCAGGACGTTCCTGCCGGGAATGTCTTCAGCCCGGATCACCGCATACGAGGGGGGCAGCCGGGGCGTTTCGATGGCGATGAGTCTGCCGCAGGGAACCGGCGAGCGGATAACCCTCCCGGCGAGCGCTCCGGGAAGATCAATATCTTCCATATATATTGGCAGTTCACCGGCCATGAATTACCGCCTTCACCGTCTTGATCACCCGCTCTACGCGGACCTCCCCCATGCCCGGCCACAGGGGCAGGGAGATAACCCGCCGGAAGCTGTCCATGGACGCGGGGAAGTCCTCTTCCTCAAGACCGTAGCGATTCCGGTAGTAGGGCATGGTATGCAGAGGGATAAAGTGCACGGACACGCCGATTCCGGCCTCCTTCAAGGCCCGGATCGCCGCGTCCCGCCCCGCCGCACGTTCTAGCCGCAGGGGGTACAGGTGCCGCGCATTCCCCGGCCCGGTGGGGGGGAGGATGAGTCCCGCTTCATCTTTGAAGGCTTCGTCATAGCGCCGGGCCAGGGCCTCGCGCTCCGCCAGCAGGGAGCGGGCCCGGCCAAGCTGGACCCTGCCGATGGCCGCCAGGATGTCGGGCATGTTGTACTTAAAGCCCGGCCCGATGATTTCGTAGTACCAAGAGGCGCGGGGATCGCTGTAGCGGTTCCATGCGGCCCGGTCAATCCCGTGGAGGCGCATCACCGCGATCCGGTCCATGAGCGCCTGGTTCCGGCCCACGACCATGCCCCCTTCGCCGGTGGTGATGGTCTTGGTGGCGTAAAACGAGAAGACCCCCAGATCGCCAATCGTCCCGGCCCAGCGTCCGTCCGGGAGCTGGGAGGGGAAGGCGTGGGCCGCGTCTTCCACAATGGAAAGCCCGTACCGTTCCGCGATGGACAAGAGCGGGTCCATATCGCAGGGGAGGCCCCC
>JAITHH010000041.1 GCA_031280065.1 Treponema sp.
CCCCAGGCTGCGGACGCGCCCAATCTGGTGGAGGTGATGACCTGCCGGGGCGGCTGTATCGCGGGCCCCTCGGTGATTACCAATCCCAAGGTCGCGCTGACGCTCCTGGACAAATACGCACGGCAAGGCGCGGACGCGGGGACCGGAACCTAAAAGAGCCTGGTCCCGCTGTCAACAACTTAAGGGGGGCCTCAAGGCAGGCCGCTTTCGCGGCCAATTACAAGACCCCGGCGCGGGCGGGGGGCATCGAACCATTGTTCGCGCTCCCACAGCCCCCTCCCCCCATCAAACCGGCTGAATACCTGCGATGACGGGTTTTTTACCCCATCCGGCGGCTGGTTTCGTTCATATAATGGCTTATAGACCTATTTCAATTGGCTCCAGACATAATTCAATTGACTAAATTAGTTAATTCAATTGGCTATGGATATAACAAGACGGAGTAAAAACCCCATCCCATTGGCAAAATTGGCCGGAGAGTCTGCCCCGCGCTATGGGGGCGCCGCCCCCATACCCCCGCTGGGGGGACACGTCCCCCCAGACCTCCCGCCCGCCAGGCGCGTCGTTGGTAATGGGCGCGCAGCCAAGCCAGCCGGGGGTTCGCGCCCGCCGCCTCTTGCGCTCCAAATCCCCCCGTGGTATCATAACCTCAGACCTCTTCAAAAAGGAAAAAGAGAGACCAATGATCTTCAACCCCGAATACGAATGTATGGAAGGCGGAGCGCGGAAGAAACTTCAGCTTGCCAGCCTCAAAAACCTCGTGGAAACCCTGTATACCAAGGTGCAATTCTACCGGACGAAGATGGACGCCGCGGGCATCGGGCCAAGGGACATCCGCAGCCTGGCGGATATTGAGCGCCTGCCCTTCACCGTCAAAGACGATCTCCGCGAGAATTACCCCCACGGTCTGCGGGCCTGCCCCCAGGACCGGATCGTGGAAGTTCACATGAGTTCGGGCACCACCGGCAAGCCCGTGGTGGACGAGTACACGATGAAGGACATCAATATATGGCGGGAGTCCATGGCCCGGACCCTGGCCGCCGCGGGCTGTACCCAAGACGACATCGTGCAGAACTGCTACGGCTACGGCCTGTTTACCGGCGGACCGGGCGCCCATTACGGCGCGCTTACCATCGGGGCGCAGGTACTCCCCATGTCTTCGGGCAACACCGCCCGGCAGCTCATGGTCATGCAGGACTTCGGCACGACCATGCTCACCTGCACCCCCTCCTACGCCCTGTACATGGCCGAAGAAGCCGCTGACGCGGGAATCGACCTCTGTGCGCTCCCCATCTGCAAAGGCTGTTTCGGCGCGGAGCCCTGGAGCGAGAACATGCGCAAGGAGATCGAAGCCCGCTACAATATGAAAGCCTACGACATCTACGGCCTGACCGAGATCATCGGGCCGGGCGTCTCGTTCGAGTGCGAAGCCCAGGACGGACTGCACATCAACGAGGACCTCTTCTACCCGGAAATCATCGATCCGGAGACCGGGCGCGCGCTGCCGGACGGCGAAAAGGGAGAGCTGGTCTTCACCACCCTCACCAAGGAGGGAACCCCCATCCTGCGCTACCGGACGCGGGACATCACCTGCCTGATACGGGAACCCTGCTCATGCGGGCGCACCACCGTGCGGATGCACCGGCTCTTCGGGCGTACCGACGACATGCTGATCATCCGGGGGGTCAATGTGTTCCCCAGCCAGATTGAACACGCCCTGATTGCAATCGAAGGGACCGAGCCGCAGTACCTCATCGTGGTAGACCGGGGTGAATCCCGCCTGGACGAGGTTGAATTGCAGGTGGAGGTAAAGCGGGAGTTCTTCACGGACGAGACCAAGGGGCTTGAGGCGCTGCGGGCCCGCATCGAGAACGTGATGAAGTCGAAGCTCCAGATCAGCCTTAAAGTGAAGCTGGTGGAGCCCAAGACCATCGAGCGCTCCATCGGGAAAGCCAAGCGGGTGATTGACAAACGGAAGCTATGACCTTTGCAGCCGGGGCTGCGAAGGGGATACGGGGATGGGAACCGGCGGTTCCCGCCTTCCTCGGTAAAGGTAAGAAGGAGTACCTATGGAAATTAAGCAAATATCGGTTTTTCTGGAAAACAACGCGGGCCGGCTGGGAGAAGTTACCAAGGCGCTTGCCTGCGCGGGAATCAACCTCCGGGCCATCAGCATCGCGGACACCGCGGACTTCGGCATATTGCGGCTGATTGTGGACAAGGAGGAGGAGGCGCTGGCGGCCCTGTCCGGGGCGGGCTTTACCACGCGGGTGAGCGCGGTGGCGGCGGTTGAAATCGAGGATAAGCCGGGAAGCCTGGCGGGAGTAATGGAGCTTTTCCAGCAGGCCAAGGTGAATATCGAGTACCTGTACGCTTCTTTGGAGCCGAAGGCCGGGAAAGCGGTGGTGATCATGAAGCTGGCCGATCATGAAAGCGGGCTGCGGATCGTCAAAGAGCATGGTCTCTCTATGGCGGAATCTTTTTAAGGAAGGGCAATTTGAAAATTCTCATGGTAAGTTCAGAAGCGGTTCCCTGGGCTAAAACCGGCGGGCTGGCCGATGCGGTTTCGGCGCTGTCCCTGGCTTTGGCCAAAGAGGGACATGAAATCCGCCTGGTTATTCCCCGGTACTACAGCATCAACCGCGATGATTTAACCCAGCTTGAAGGGGAGCTGGGGGTGCCGATGGGCGGCGGCGAGCAATGGAGCGCCGTCTACACGGCCCCGCTGCCGGGCGCTCCCGCGCAGACGCCGGTGCAGGTGTACTTCATCGATCACGAACACTTTTTTGGCCGGGACGGGATTTACGGAACGCCCTCGGAGCCGGATTTTCTGGATAATCCCCGGCGCTTCGCGTTCTTCTGCCGTGCGGCGTTTCAGCTCTGCCGGAAGACCGGCTGGTATCCCGATGTGCTCCACGCCCACGACTGGCCCGCCGCCCTTGCGCCGGTCCTCCTCAAGTACGGCGAGCGGCAGGACGGCTTCAGCAAGACGCGCTCGCTGTTGACCATTCACAATCTGGGCTACCAGGGCATCTACAGCAAGGATAACTTCTTTTTTACGGGGCTGCCCTGGGAGGTTTTCTACTCCGCGGGCTTTGAAGACTGGAATATGATGAACCTGCTCAAGGCGGGGCTGGTTTCGGCGGACAAGCTGAACACCGTGTCCCCCGGCTATGCGCGGGAGACGCAGGAGGGGCCGCACGGTTTCCGCCTGGACGGGGTGCTCCGCCACCGGTCAAAGGACTATTCGGGGATTCTCAACGGCATCGACACCGGGGTGTGGAACCCTCAAACCGACCGCTATCTTCCCAAGCCCTATTCAGCCAAGGATGTGCGGGAAGGCAAGAAGGAGGCGCGGAAGGCGCTGCAGCGGGAATTCAGCCTGTCAGGAGACCCGGCGGTCCCGGTTATCGGCATGGTAACGCGGCTTACGGGGCAGAAGGGGGTAGGAGAGCTGTTCGGCCCCGCTTACGGTTCGGCCTGGTCTATCTGCCGGGACATGAACCTGCAATTCGTCCTGGTAGGTTCAGGGGAGGCGTGGTGCGAGAACGAGATACGCAGCCTTTCCTACCGGCTTTCCAACTTCAAAGCGAAGATAGGCTACAGCGAGGAACTGAGTCATCTGGTGGAGGCGGGGAGTGATTTCTTCCTGATGCCGAGCCGCTACGAGCCCTGCGGTCTTAACCAGATGTACTCGCTGGCGTACGGGACGCTGCCGGTTGTGCGGAATACCGGGGGGCTGGCGGACACGGTGGAGAATTACAACCAGGATTCGGGCGGCGGCACGGGGTTTCTCTTTGACGATCTGACGCCCCAGGCAATCTACAACACGGTGGGCTGGGCGGTGTGGGCCTACTACAACCGCCCTCCTCATGTAGACGCGATGCGTCTGCGGGGCATGGCGCAGGACTTCTCCTGGAAGCGGTCGGCCCGCAAGTACATTGCGCTTTACAGGAGTCTGTTCTAGGGACCTCCGGCACTTGTCCACGGATTACGCGGATTTAAACCGCAGAAGACACGGAAAAGGGGTCCTTTTCCGTGTCTTCCGTAGTTCGCTTTGCTTTCGCTTCCCTATGAACCCGGCGATGAGGCGGGCCCTACTTTTGCGTTAAGAAGCCGTTTTTATAAATGTAATTCGCCTGGGGGATCAGGCGCATGATAACGGACATTTCAATACCGCAGTTCTCCGCCGCATCGAGGTCCAAAAGAAATTCCCGGTCGGCGGGGTCGGTCATGAACGCGACCGGTATGTCCGCCGGCTTTTTCCCTTCAAGAATGTCGGCGGCTATATTTCCCGCTTTCTTCCCCACCTGGTAATAGTTCCATCCCGACGCGATTATACAGCCGCCATTTTTCGCGGCGGTTACATCACCGGTAAAAATGGGTTTCTTCGCGGCCCGGAACACCTCGATCAGCGGCGCGGGGTCCATGGTAATTTGGTTATCAGCGGCAAGATAGACGCCGTCCACCCGCTCCGCTATCTCCGCCGCCGCCTGCCGCAGGTCCTCCGGGCGGCTGATCGCCCGGTCAACGAGCGTAATGCGCTGCTCTTGACAGGCCTTTTTTATCCTGGCCAGGTCGGACAGCGAGTTATCCTCATGAAGGTTGTAGATATAGCCCAGGGTTTTGATATTGGCGGCCTCTTTGAACAGGGCAATGTGTTCCTCGATAGGAACGGCATCGGAAACCCCGGTTTTATTCCGCTCTCCCCGCTCAAGGGAGCTTACCAGCTTCGCGTGCACGGGGTCGGTTACCGCGGCAAAGACCAGCGGGGTATCTTTAACCGCGTCAGCCAGCGCCTGCGCCATGGGGGTGGTAATTCCCACCACAACATCCATTTTTTCGTATTTAGACCTCATCCTGCGGGTGTCCTCTGTACTCGGCACATTCTGAATGTCGTACACCGCCTTAATGCCGCGCTCCGCAATGGCGTCCCTGATTCCCTGCTCGCATTTGTCCATGGTTTCGCGCTGGAGGTATGCGGCGATTCCGATCTGTTTTTGAGCCGCGGCCCGCGGGGTTAAAGCGCTGTCTTTATAAATGTAACTCGCCTTGGGGAAGAGATAGGTCACGTCAATGCCGCAGTTGACCGCCGCGTCGAGGTCCAAAAGGAATTCCAGCTCATCGCCGCCGGTCATGACGCCGACGGGTATGTCCGCTGGCTTTTTCCCTTCAAGAATATCGGCGGCCATATTTCCCGCTTTTTTCCCTATATGGTAATAGTTCCACCCCGACGCAATCATAAAGCCGCCATACTTCGCGGCGGGAACATCGATGGTAAAAACGGGCTTCTTCGCGGCCCGGAACACCTCGATCAGCGGCGCGGGGTCATGGGTAATTTGGTTGTCAGTACCAATATAAACGCCGTCCGCCCGGCCCGCGATCTCCTCCGCCGCCTGCCGCAGTTCGTCAGGGCCGGTGATCGACCGGTCTGCCAGTTCAATGCCAAGTTCCCGGCAGGCTTCTTTAATCCGGCCCAGATCGGACACGGAGTTAGGCTCGGAAGCGCTGTAGATATAGCCCAGGGTCTTGATATTGGCGGCCTCCTTGAACAAGGCGATGTGATCCGCGATGGGAACGGCGTCCGAAAACCCGGTTCTGTTCCGCTCTCCCCGCTCAAGGGAGCTTACCAGTTTCGCATCCACCGGGTCGGTTACCGCGGCAAAGACCAGCGGGGTAACTCTGATCGCGCCGGCCAGAACCTGCGCCATGGGGGTAGTAATTCCCACCACAACGTCCATTTCTTCGTATTTAAATTTGTTGGCAATTTCATAGGCGGCCTCCATACTCGGGGCGTTCTGAATGTCGTACTCGGCTTTGATGCCTCGTTCCGCAATGGCCTCTTTGATTCCCCGTGCGCATTCTTCCGTGATTTCACGGGGGAGATAGGCGGCGATTCCGATGTAAACTTGGCCTGGCGTCCGTCCCTGCCCCTGCCCGCCGGCGGCAAGGAAATGGAGCGCCGCGAAGCCCAAATAGATGATTGCAAGCGTTTTTTTCATTTTTTACTCCTTTTCGTTTACGGGCGCATGGCACCCTTCACTATAAAACTACTATCACCGGTAAAGAAATACAATCCCTTGGGGCATTGAACCAGGGCAAACGCGCCGTTTGGTAACAGCGCGCCGTGCCGTATTTCTTGGGAACCGTTGATTAAATCAGGGGTTTTGAACACAGTCCACGGGTTGCACGGATTAACGCGGATTTAAACCGCAGATGGCACGGATGTACACAGATTGCGAACCTTCGGTTCTACGCTGATGCTGTTTCTCTTCATCTGCGGTATCCTTTTCATCCGCGTAATCTGCGGTTCCCCTGGCAACTGTTCTTTTTACCGCAGATGACACGGAAATCACGCGGAAGCGGGGGGAGTAATGCGGTGTGGCGGGCGACTGGGCCGCGCACTCAGGCTAAAGCCTTCGCGCACGTGTGCTAATTATGGGGTATTATGCCCTGGTGGGCGCATTTACGTGGCAGGGGCGTTGCGGGGGCGGCGCCCCCCTTTAATCTTCTTAAGTTGTTGACCGTGAGCCCTGGGCTCCCCGCATCCCGGCGCCCTTCCCCCTGGATCGATCTTCCGCTTCCCTGTATAATTAAAGCGTATTGATTAAATCAAGAAGGAGCGCCTATGCCGTGGCGTTTTTTGGGCTTTATCATTATTGCTGTCTTTTTCCTGGTGTTCATTGGATTCAATCTGGATAACCGCTGCAGTATCTCCTTTGGGTTTGCCCAATTGTCCAATGTGCCGGTCTACCTGACTGCCCTTGCCTCCTTTGTGCTGGGGCTGCTCTGCGCCGTGCCCATCCTTATCACCCTCCGGGTCAAGAAAACCAGGAGCCGCGATAAGAACCTGCCCGCCAAAACCGGGAAAAAACGGGGAAAGAAAGGGGAACGAGAGGAAAATCTGGAAGAATCCCCCTTTGCCAACAACGGCGCCTATGGGATCGACTAGCAGTTTGCTGCGCTTCGCGCTCAAAACTGTAAAAAATCTCCTGACAGGCGGTTTTTTACCCCGCAAACCGCGTGGGGAGCCCATAAACCTGCAAGCGCAACAGGCTCCCCGGCGGTTTTCCCGGTTCATATCTCTTGCGCTCTTTATTCTCCTGGCAGGCAGGCCCCTGTACAGTCAAAGCGGCCCGGTTTCCTCGGCGGCGGAACTGCAAAGCCTGGAAAGGACCTTGGGAAGTCCCGGACTTACCGTAACGGAACGGCAACGGGCCCTGGTCTGGCGGGCGCGGCTGTTCAGCCTGGCCGGAAACCTGGAAGACGCCGCCGCGTCGTGGCTGCAAGCGGCATTCGCTGACCCGGAAAACTGGGATGACGGCTGTTTTTTGGAAGTGGCCCGCTGTTTTATCGCCCTGGGCGAGTTTGAAAAAGCGGAGACCCATATCAAGACCGTCCTGCTGACCGGCAAGGAAACCCACATCCGGCAGGCCCGGTATCTGGGGGCCTGTGTGGAACTGTTCCGCACGGGGAACACCCGCATCCTGCAAGCCCTTTTGGAAGACCCCGCCTTTGCGGATAAGATGCCGGCGATCCTCTATACGCTCTGGTATGTTTCCGGCGCGGGGACCTATAGAAACCGGCTCTTGGCTGAGTACGCGGGGAGTCCAGAGGCGCGGATTCTCCAGGGCGAGTACGCGGCCCTGCGCCCAAGCGCCCAGTGGTTCCTCTACGCGGGCAGGGAGGGAATCCGCCAGTCAGAGCCGGTTCCGCTGGCTGTTCCAACGGCGCTGCAAACCGGCCTGTTCGGTTCCGAGGCTAACGCGAGGGCGATGGTTACGCGCCTGCGGATCGCGGGCTTTACGGGGACTATTACCGTCAAAAACGTGCGGGGCACAACCTACTGGGCGGTAACGGTTCCAGCGGGGCCAGATGCGGAGGAGATGATCCGCCGCCTCAAGACTGCGGGCTTTGAGTCGTTTATTCCGTAATACCGTCTGCGGTGAGCACTGCTTGCAGTGAATACCGCTTGACATCTCCGGGCCCCCAGCGCTACCCTCACGTTAGTTTGAAAAGTACGATTTCTCTTTATAAGGAGGTATTTTATGATTGCAGCGGCGGTTCTCTGGTAACACCGCGTATCCGCGGACATTTCATTATCAGCCGGATATGCGGTTTTCTCATCACTCAACGCGCAAGCGTACAAACACAAATACTTTTGTGGAGGAATTGCATGTTCGATCTCAAAGACTATGGATATATCCAAGCCTCGTACCCGGCGGAAATTCCGGCTGGCCTTATCCCCGGCAGAGTGACGGAAGACCGCCGGGGCCGCTACAAGGTCATCTGTGAGCGCGGCGAAGTTCCGGCGGTGCTCAAGGGCCGTTTCTATCACCGGGTTGAAGAACGGGAAGCCCTGCCTGTCGTGGGGGACTTCGCGCTTCTCGACTACAACCCCCTGGGCGATTCGGGCATCGCGGGACTGCTCCCCCGGCGCTCAAAGTTTTCCCGCACCGATTTTTCCGGGCATGGGGCGGCGTATGTCAAGAACATTCAGGAACAGGT
>JAITHH010000061.1 GCA_031280065.1 Treponema sp.
GCCCTACAGCCCTCCCCCGTATTATGTTCCCTTGACAAAACAGCCGGCATATCCTACTATTTTCATCGTAATTATATTGTACCGGATGGAGGAGCAATGTCCAAACGTGATCTCGTGCTGCGGGCCCTGCGTGGCGAACAGACTGAACGGGTACCCGTGGGATTCTGGTTTCATTTTCTTGCCGATGAGCTGCGCTCTGACGGCCTGGCTGATCCGGCGTATATTGACGCGAACCTTGCCGGCCACCGGAAGTTCATCGATGCGTTTAAGCCCGATATGGTGAAGATCATGAGCGACGGCTTCTTTTGCTACCCGAATGAGGCGTTTGCCCGCGCACAAAACGCCAAGGAGCTGGCGCGGACGCGGCCTATCGGGGCGCGGAGTCCCTGGATTGAAAAGCAGGTGGAGCTGGTAAAGCGGGTTACGGAACATGGCAAGGGCGAAATGATGATGTTCTACAACGTATTCTCTCCGGCGACGATATTCAAGTTTTTGCGGCACGATTCGCCGGTTCCGGGGGAGACCGCGCTGGCGGATTGTATTACCGGAGACCGGGAGGCGGCGGCGGGCGCTTTGATGGCGGCTGCGGAGGATTTTGCGGTTCTGGCCGGGCGGGTAATCACCGAAGGCGGCGCGGATGGCGTGTATTTCAGTACGCAGGACGCTGGGGACAGCCGGCTTGATGCCGCGCTGCAAGACGCCGTGATACGGCCTGCGGACTATGCTGTGCTGGAAGCGGCGAGGGAGGCGGGCGGGGCGAATATGCTCCATGTCTGCGGCTATGAGGGACACCGGAACGATTTGCGCCGCTATACGGACTATCCCGTGCAGGCGGTGAATTGGGCGGTAAACGTTGAAGGCGTGCCGCTTGGCAGGGGCAAGGCGCTTTTCGGCGGGAAGCCGGTGATCGGCGGCTTTGACAACACGGCCCAAGGGGTACTGTACCGGGGGAGCCGCGCTGAAATCGAGGTGGAAACCGCCCGCATTTTAGCGGAAGCCGGAACGACCGGCGTGATACTTGGCGCGGACTGCACGATACCGAGGGACACCAGCCTTGAGCGGCTTGAGTGGGTACGGCAGTGCGCCCATTGCCAATAACGCGCCTGGCAGCCGCGCCCTGCTCAGGCTAAAGCCTTCGCGCATATATGTGCTAAGAGGGGGATTGTGTGCGCTACGCCATGCCGCATAAGCCAGGTCAACGCCCTGCGGGCGCGTTTGCTTGGCGCGCCCTGCTCAGGCTAAAGCCTTCGCGCATATGTGCTAAGAGGGGGGGATCGTGTGCGCTACGCCGTGCCGCATAAGCCAGGTCAACGCCCTGCGGGCGCGTTTGCTTGGCGGGGGGTCCGGGGGGCCTGGGCCTCCCGGCGGGGGCGTTGCGGGGGCGGCGCCCCCGCATAGGGGGTAGCGGAAGCCCGCAGGGCTGGAGCGAAGGGGGCGTACCCCCCATATTCTTACTTGGAGAAAACTTATGAAACACCTTATCGTTATCTTAATCGCAGCCGCCCTTACCGCAAGCTGCGCAAAGCCAAAACCAAAACCGGAAGTACGGCGGGTACGCTCCGCCCATACCCAAACCTACGCGCCCTACGGCTTCATCAACGAGAACGGAGATTCAGACGGGTTTGAAGTCGCCGTACTCCGCGCCGTGGACGAACTGCTCCCCGGTTACGAGTTCGAGTTCACCGGCACGTCGGATGACGATCTGCTCATCGGAATCGAAAGCGGCAAGTACGCGCTAGGCACGAAAGGCGCGTGGATCACCGAAGAACGCCGGAAGAAGTACATCATCCCGCAAAACAGCATCGCGGCAAGCGTCATCGGCATCACCTTCCGTGCGGAAAACGCCGGTGAAATCACCAGTTTTGAGTCCTTTGCCCGCTTTAGCGGCAAGCTGGTGCCCATCGCGCCGCAGAGCGCCCAGTACGCCGTGGTCGAAGACTACAACAAGAACCACCCCGATAACCCCGTTACGCTGATCCCGTCGGACACCTTCATCATTGCCGACGCCTATACCTGGCTCATCGAAAAACGTTATGACGCCTTCTTCGACATCAAACTCTCGTTTCAGACCCAGGTCGCCGCGGAAGGCGCCGCCTGGCGCCGTTACGCTGACCGCCTCGCCTACCTGCCCTACCGCGCCATCCCCACCTACCCGCTCTTTAACCGGAACGAGCAGGATTTGGCGGATAAGTACGACGCGGCTATCGCCCAGCTCCGCGCCGACGGGACGCTGCGCGCGCTTTCCCAGCGCTACTTTGGCGAAGATATCTTCGGTTATGAGTAAGGCGAAGGCGGGAAGCGTCGGCGATGGATAGACCCTTTCACGGCGCGTTTGTCTTGACTGTGATTCCGCGCCTGCTGGCATACCTGCCAATAACGCTCGGCCTCACCCTGGCGACAGCGGCGCTGGGCCTGGCGCTGGGTTTTGTCCTGGCCCGCGCCCGGCTTTGCGGCGGACGGTTCGCGGCGGGCGCGGCGCGGGGTTTTATCACGGCCATGCGCTGTACTCCCTCGATTGTGCTGCTCTTTCTCGTGTACTACGGCCTGCCCGCCCTGATCCATGCGCTGACCGGGCAGGATGTCAATACCGCGCCCCGCGCCCTCTTCGTGATCCTCACCCTGGCCCTGCTCTTTGCCGCATCCGCCGGCGAAATGATGCGCGCCGCCTACCTCTCGGTGGACAAGGGCCAGCGCGAGGCGGCTCTCAGCGCGGGACTCAGCGAGGCGCGGGCCTTTGCCCTGGTCGTGTTTCCCCAGGCCGTGCGGGCGGCTATCGGGCCGCTGGGCAATTCGCTCATCACCCTGATGAAGGAAGGGGCGCTGGCCTACACCATCGGCATGATAGACATGATGGGGCAGGGCAATTTGATCATTGCGCGGAACTACGGCTCCTACGCGCTGGAAACCTACCTCGCCCTGGCGCTGATTTACTGGCTCCTCACCGCGCTGATCGAGCGCGGCTTCCATGCGCTGGAGGAACGGCTGGCGCAAAGGCACGGCGGGGGAGCGTATGCATCTTGATCCGCGCTTCATGCTGGAGACCCTCGTCCTGGCCTTCAAAGCCGCGCCGGTAACACTCAACATTACGCTGGTAAGCCTCGCCCTCGCCCTGCCTGCGGGCTTCATGCTGGCGCTGGGCAGGCTCTACCGGCTGCGTATCGTCTCGCCGCTTATCGCGGTCTTCATCTCGTTTACCCGGGGTACGCCGGTGGCGCTGCAAATTCTCATCGTCTACAGCCTCTTGCCGGGCCTGCTCAACGCGGCGGCGCTGAAACTGGCCCTGCCAATCAAGGTGTTCGAACTCAACCCGATCATCTACGCCTACACGGTCTTTACCCTCAATGCAAGCGCCGCGCTTGCCGAAGTCTTCCGGTCCGCGCTGATCACCGTTGACCGGGGACAACTGGAGGCGGCGCTGGCTTCGGGCCTCTCTCCGGCGCAGAGTTACCTGCGCGTGGTCATTCCCCAGGCGCTCTGCGCGGCCATGCCCAACATCTGCACACTGACGATCAACCTCATCAAAAACACCTCCCTGGCGTTCCTGATGACCGTGCGCGATATTACCGCCGAGGCGAAGATCGCCGCGTCCTACGGCTACCAGTACATCGAGGCGTACCTCGACATCTTCGCGGTATACATCGTCATCTGCGCGGCTGCCGAATGGCTGTTCCGCCGCGCCGAGGCGTATGTGAGTAAATGGAAAAGAACGGGAAGCCATGCTGGAAATACATGATATTCACAAGCGTTTTTACCGGAACGAGGTACTCAAAGGCGTTTCGATCCGCGTTGGCAAGGGCGATGTGGTGGTGATCATCGGCCCCAGCGGTTCGGGGAAGACCACGCTGCTCCGCTGCGTGAACTTTCTTGAACGCGCCGATTCGGGCGGCGTTTCGTTTGACGGCTGGCGCGTTGACGCGAAAACCGCGTCCCGGGCGGAGATTGCGGCGGTCCGCAAGCGGACGGCGTTTGTGTTTCAGAACTACAGCCTCTTTAACAACATGACGGCGCTTGAAAACGTAACGCTGGGCCTGTGCGCGGGGCGGAAGGTTCCCCGGCATGAGGCGGAGGCGCGGGCCAAGGACGCGCTTGGCAAGGTGGGGCTCCTGGACCGGCTGGACTACTACCCTTCGGAGCTTTCCGGCGGCCAGCAGCAGCGGGTAGGCATTGCCCGCGCCGCGGCGGTGAATCCCGACGTCATCCTGTTTGACGAGCCGACCAGCGCGCTTGACCCGGAGCTGATTGGCGATGTGCTTGCGGTGATGAAGCAGCTTGCCCGCGAGGGGGTTACGATGCTCGTGGTAACCCACGAGCTGTCTTTTGCGCAGGATGTGGCGAATCATGTTGTGTTCATGGATCAGGGGCTGATTGTTGAAGAGGGCAGCCCGGATGAGGTGTTTTACCATCCGGGGGAGGAGCGGACGCGCTCTTTTTTAAGCCGTTTGATTATGCTTAAATAGACCGCACAGGAGTAGATATGAAGAATGAAGAATTTGGGGGGCCCAGGCCCCCCAAACCCCCCATCCGCCAGGCGCGTTGTTTGCAATGGGCGTGCGGCCTCTTGATCTTATTGACCGTTCTCTCGTGTTCTAGGCCCGCCCCCATCCAAAACGAATTCCGCTACGGCTTCACCTCCGAGCCGTCTACCTTCGACCCCATCGATCCCGCCAATACCGCAGACGGCAGAAGCATCCTCTTCAACATCTTTGAAGGGCTGGTAAAACCCGATACCAGCGGAGGACTCCTCCCCGCAATGGCCGAATCCTGGGAAATCACCGGTCAAGGCCGCGTCTATACCTTTACCCTCCGGCCAGGCGTCCGCTTCCACGACGGCTCCCCAATGCAGGCCTCGGACGTGGAATTCACCCTCAACCAAGCGATCAAAGCGGGTTTCACGGGCTTTACTCAAATCGAAAGCGCCGCCGCAGCGCCCGATGGCAAGATACAGGTGATCCTCAAAGAGCCCGACCCGGAATTCCTTCCCTACCTGACCATCGGCATCGTGCCGGAGGCCAACGCGGACCGGCAGGGAAAGGCCATCGGCACGGGGCCCTTCAT
>JAITHH010000100.1 GCA_031280065.1 Treponema sp.
CTGGCCCGCTCACGGGGTTTTGAGGATTTGGCCCGGGGAGCGGAAGAAGAGGCGGAGCGCGTCAAGGAACGGCAGCGGGTTTTGAGCCTGGAAATAGCCGCCCTGGAAAGTCAGATTGAACAACTGCGGCGGCAAATTCCCGCCCTGGCTGCCCGCGAGCGGAGCGTTGACCCGGATATTTTGGAGCAGGAACTGCTGATGGTCCTGGGCCGCTTGCCAGGTGATGCGGATAGCGGCGGCGGTACCGAAGCCGCCCTGAACCGCGTTTCCGCTGACGCGGCCCTGGAAGCGCTCAAGGCCAAGATGGGCGCTGTCAGCAATTCCCCCGCAGCGGAGGCCCCGGTTTGAGCCGCATCCCCCTCCTGCCGGACAGACCGCGCCCCCTCCTGTTTGCCCACCGGGGCTGCTCCTCCCTGGCACCGGAAAACACCTTTGCCGCCTTCAAAAAAGCCAGAGAGCTGGGCGCTCCCGGCATCGAGCTGGACGTTCACCTCTGCGCGTCAGGAGAGCTGGTCGTGGTCCACGACGATACGTTCAAACGGACCGCGCCTTTGGATGTCAACGGCGGCGGACGGACTGTCGGAGAGATGTGCCTGGCTGAAATCCGGGCGGTTGACGTGGGCTCTTTTTTCGGGCCCGAATTCAGCGGGGAGCGGCCTCCGCTTTTGGAAGAGGTGCTGGAGGAATTCTGCCCGGATATGTACATCGACATCGAGCTGAAAACCCGGAAGGTGAAAGCCGATCCCCTGCCCGGACTCACGGCGGCCCTCCTCATGCGCCTGGGGAAGCGGGTTTCCGGCGCGGTTGCCGTTTCTTCCTTTAACCCCTTTAGCATCAAGGCGTTTCGGGCGCGGGCCGGGGACCTGAAACCGTGCGTCCCCACGGCGGCCATCTGGAGCGACAGCGCCGAGGTACCCTGGATGCTGCGCCGGGGACTGGGCGGCTTTCTGAGCGGGGCGGATTACGCCAAGCCTGACCACCGCCAACTGAACCGCGCCTCCTTTTTCCGCCTGGCCCGGTGGGAAGGCCGCCCGCCGGTTCCCTGGACCATCGACGACCCGGCTATCGCCGGACAGATGCTGCGCCTGGGATGCGCGGGGATCATCACCAACCGGCCCCAGGATATGCTCTCCCTCGTCCGCCCGGATAGTAATCCGCCAGAGGCCGAAGGCGGCGCGAACCGTGGCTGAAGGTTCCCGCGCCCTGCTCAAACACGGCTCAATCCTCTCCTTGCTCACCCTGGGTTCCCGTGCGCTGGGGCTTGTGCGGGAGATGGCCAAAGCCGCGCTGCTGGGAACCAGCGCCCTGTCGGACGCCTTCTCCGTGGCCTTCCTCATCCCCAACCTGCTCCGCCGCCTCTTTGCGGAGGGCTCCATCGCCGTGGCCTTTATCCCCACCTTCAAGGAATACCTCCTGGAAAACGACCGGGATCGCATCCGGGAATTCCTGTCCTCGATGTTCACCTTCCTCAGCTTTTTCGTTACCCTGGCGGCGCTCGCCGGAATCCTCCTGACGCCTGCGGCGGTACCGTTCTTCCGCTTGAAGGCCTTCGATGAGGCCGTCTGGCTGACCCGGATGATGTTTCCCTTCCTGATCTTTATCTCCCTGGCGGCCTTCTTCCAGGGGATACTCAACAGCGTCCATGTCTTCGCCCCATCCGGGCTGGCCCCTATCGCCCTGAACCTGGCGGTGATCCTCTGCGCCTACGGCCTCAGCCCCTTTACCGCCAACCCCGCGAGGGCTATGGCCCTGGGCGTCCTCATCGGGGGCCTCCTGGAGGCGGCCATCCAGTTGCCCTTTGTCGTCAGGAAGGGATACCGGTTCTTCTTTACCTCCCTGCCCAAGGCGCTGAAGAATCCGGGAACCCGGAAGGTGCTCCGGCTCATCGGGCCTACGATTGCCGGTATGGCGGCCTACCAGCTCAACGACCTGGTGTCCACCGCCTTGGCGGGACGCGCCGGCGAGGGGGTGGTGTCAAGCCTCCAGTATTCCCTGCGGATTCAGGAGCTGATCCTGGGGGTCTTCGCGGTGTCCATCGGCACAGTGCTGCTACCGGACCTGGCGGAACACGCCAAGACCGCCCAATGGGAGCGCTATAACGAGCGGCTTTCGGCGGCGATCAACATCATCGCCCTTATCACCGCGCCGGTTACGTTTTTCTCCCTGGCCCAGGGGGATACGCTGATCCGGCTCCTCTTTCAGACCCGGAGCTTTGACGACCGGTCCGCGGCCATGACCCTCGCCGCTTTTCAGTTCCACATGCCGGGGCTCTTCTTCATTGCGCTGAACCGGATTCTGGCACCGGCCTTCTACGCCCAGGGTGATTCCAAGTCCCCCACCCTGGCGGGGATCATCTCCTTCGGGGTGAATATCGGCCTGGCGGCGCTCCTGGCAGGGCCCCTGCGGGGCGCGGGGATTGCGCTGGCCTTGAGCCTTGCCAGCGCGGTGAACACGGCCCTACTGCTGGTTTTTCTGAGGCGGAATCCCCATATCGACGTCGCCGGGGCACTGCGGTCCGCGCTGGGCTACACGTTCAAGCTGATTCTGTGTTCGGTGATCGCCGTCCTGCCGGTGCTCTGGCTGGATCCCCGGCTGCGGGCGTTCTTTGCCGGCGGGAACCGCCTGATCAGCCAGGGGGCGCCATTGGCGGTTAACGCCCTGGTTTTCGGCGCAACGGGGATTCTGCTGCTGCTGATTTCCGGAGATCGCCGGTTTAAGGCGGTTATCGCGCTGATCTTGCGCCGGTTCCGGGGAACGATAGGCGCATCACACGTTTGAACATGCGGTCGAAGAGATGGCGGATATTGCCTCGGCGGCGTTCTGGTCTGGAGACTGGCTGCTTTCGGGGTTGGTTGAAGGGTTTTTTGTGTCCATATCTATAATAAAGCGTGAACTCACGTTTTTGCTTCAATCGCCGGGAAACTTTTTACACCGGTACGTCCCCAAGACAAATCACAGAAGGCGCGGAAGGGACGCGGAAAAAGACCTCCATATCCGCATCCCCTCCCTTCCGCGTGGTTTCCGCGTTTTTCCGTGGTTCTTTTTACATTTTCTCCGGCAAACCTCTTGACATTTCTTCCAATCCCTGGCAACATAACAACCAATGAACACCTGCCAGACCACAGCCGTCAATTTCCCAGCAAGACCGCCTAACATGGCACGGTCCGTGTTTTCTCTCTCTCTCTCTCTCTCGTATATTCGCAGCCCAACTCAACTCCAGCGGTAATTTTACAGGAAAACTCTGCCCGCAGGGGAGGGCGGCTTTGTTTTTAAGGGGTAACTCTACCCAAAACGCGGGGCTGCGGACGCGGGAAGGGACGATAGACGGGCCGGATATACCCGTAGATGGTTCAGCTATCTTCATATCTGAGCCGGATATACCCGTGGATGGTTCGGCTATCATCATATCTGAGCCGGATATACCGGCTTCCGGTTCACCGGTGCGGAGTTTTGGCTCATCCGTACGTACCGGCGGTTCATCCGTACAAAGTTTTGCCCCGCCCGCTGAACCAGGCTGCGGGTTTACCCGCGCGCTTTTCCGCGATCCGGGTATGGACGCGCGGGTAAGGGGCTGCCGGCAGATGCCCTCGGGCTGATTGTTTGTAACACCGCCGGACGGCCCCCTGGGGGCTAAACCGGCTGTTAATACCCGTCCCTGCGGACGGGCATCCGGGGGCGAAAGCCCCTTCATTGAAAGGAGTTCCATCATGAAACGGAACTACAGCAAAAGTCAGGCGGCATTGGGCCGCTTGACCTCACTCATCGGGATTACCGCCCTTGCGGCGGTAACTGGACTTGGCTTGGCGGGTTGTACAACCACCAGTTATATGGGAATTGTTACGCCGCACAGCGCCGCCGAGGTGCTTGCCGACAACGTGCAGATGTTCGAGGGGGCTTCTTATGGCGATGCGGCTGTCCGCGCCGGAGAAGCGGGTTTCGAGGTGATACTCGCGTATGAAGGACGGAATCAAACCATGCTGGGTTTCCTTTTTCCAAAAGTTCGCGTCATTGCCAAAGA
>JAITHH010000126.1 GCA_031280065.1 Treponema sp.
GTCTTTAGACAATGAGCCGCCGTCTTTAGACAATGAGCCGCCGTCTAAAGCGGGCGCAGCCCGCCTTGGCTTAAAGCGTCAACTGCGGCGTATGGTTAGCCGCTTTCGCCCCGCTGTCAACAACTTAAGGGGGGGACCGGGGGGCCCGAGGCCCCCCGGCGGGGGCGTTGCGGGGGCGGAGCCCCCGCAGAGGGGGTAGGGCGCTGTCGCGCAGCGCCCGTAGGGGGAGACTTCCCCTTCCTCATTTAAGTTGTTGACAGTGGCTTTCGTCCTTTGGGCTGTCCTTTTTCCGGTGGTAATTCGGAATTGGCTGTATACCTCCCTCAAATTGATCTTTACCGGGGATTATAATAGACTCTACCCAGAAGAGGGGTATCTTAATGTATAGTAGGGAAATTCTGCCGCCCCGGCGTACCCCGATTGAAAATGGCGCGCCCATACAGGGAACCTGGACAAAAGCCTTCGATGAGGTGGACCTGCTGGGAATTCAGCGCCCTTTTCCCCTGCCGCTGCCCCGCTGGGTGCGGGACCTGCGTATCAAGGAATGGGAGTCGTTCTTCGTCCAGAACGATGACTTCTTCCTGTACGCGCTCCTCTTTAACTTTAAGTACTGCCGCGTGGCGCAGGTGATCCTCTCCGACAAAAAAGCCAAAGAGCAGGTGCGGATCAGGAAGTTCAGCCCCTTGAGCGGATGGCGGATGCCCCGGACCCTGGCGAACGCTTCGATTACCAGCCAGCATCGGGGATTTTCATTCCAGATACACGACTGGCTCGACGCGGACAGCGTCCGGGTAGACCTGAATATCGCCGCCCGGCCCAAACATCCCGCTTTTACCGCTCATTTAACCTACGATTTGAACCGAAAAAGAAGTATCCCCCTGGTGGTGAACCTGCCGTTTTCCGAACGTCAGTGCCTGTACGCCTACAAGTCCATGGCGGCGGTGCGGGGGGACATCGTGTTCGGGGGCAGTCATATCCCCCTGAACCCCGCACGGACCGCCGGGATTTTCTGCGACTTTAAGGGGTATTACCCCTACCGTATGCGGTCTGTGTGGTGTAACGGCATTGGGCTTGACGGAGAGAACCGTCATCTGGGTTTCAGTATCGCGGAAAATCAGACAAAAGAGCCCTATAAAAACAATGAGAACGCCTTTTGGATCAACGGCGCGCTCACCCCGCTGCCTCCGGTGCGGATAACCGTACCCAGCGGGCTGGGCGAGGATTGGGTCATACAGGATATGGAAGGCATGGTGGACCTTACCTTTACCCCCTATGATCCGAACCGGAGTATTTTTGACTGCATCGCGGCGCGGGCGGATTACGACGCGCCCCTCGGGTACTATAACGGTATGCTGGTGAATTCAAAGGGCGATAAATTCCCCGTCCGCAACCTTTGGGGACTGGGAGAAAAACTTTATCTGCGGGTATAACTATGGCAAAAGAAAAAGCGGTATACGCCCCCGGCGAACTTGATAAAGTCCGGGGCAAACTGGGACCTTTAAACACGGACGAAGCCAAGCGAATGATGAAAGTCTTGGGGGGAGAAGTCGGCGTTGAACGGGGCGAGACCCCGCCTCCGCCGCCCCCGGCCCGTAAATCCTCAGGGGGCCGGCAGCCCGTGGAAACGGTCATGGGCGGCGGGAAAGGCGGCCAGCGGGGGAGCGGGAGCCGGGGAGGCGGACGTTCAAGCCGCCGCCCGGAAAAGGCATCCAACCCGCTGGAGGAAATCGAACAGGAAGCGGCCAAGAAAGTCCTCCCCCCCGGCGACAACCCGGCGGTTGCCATCAGACTGTCCTACCGGGAACGGGTCAAGATGGACCGCTACGCGAGTCAGCCGAAATTTGAAATCAAGACTTCGTTCCAGGTCTTACAATCCACCCTGTCCATTTTTAAAGAATGTCCTGATTATGTGAATCACATCTTTATTTCCCGCCGTTTGAATGAATACTACCGGCAAATCGAGCAGGTGGTAACCGCCACCCGCTATCTGTTTCCCCGGAACAACGCCCAGCGGAACGACCAGGTCAAGCGGGCTTCGGCCTTTGCCTTTGCCGTGCTGGACACGATC
Source organism: Treponema sp. (assembly GCA_031280065.1). The sequence continues at coordinate 2,069 of JAITHH010000126.1, forward strand.
CGCTATTGGAATATCGAGCGTATCTCCGCGGAGATGACCCGTATCCAGGCCCATCCCCGCAAGGTGAAAACCGCTGACCTGGCGGACATTTTACGCGCCGTGTACAAGCCGCTCTTTATCCTCGAAGAGCTGGATTTGGAAGCCCATATTAAAGAAGCCTACAAGCTGCTCTACAAGATACTGTACCAGGAAAGCCCCACGGATATGCTCAACAAGTACCAGGAGCAGATCCGTTCCGCCCTCAGCGCCCTGTCCCTGATCCGCCGGGATGTCCGCTTCCTGCTCTACCCCCTGGTCTTAAAACTGCTTTCCGACCGCTGGCTTCCCTACGAACTCTTCTTTCCTGAGCGCCGGAACCGGCTCATGGCCTTCTTGAACGTTCACCCGGAAGACCAGATTTCCGCAGCCGGGGTGCTCAAATCCTCTCAAATCGACATCGCGGCAGCCCAGGACAAAGACGCGAAAGACCAGACCGAAGACGCGGGCGAAAAGCCGGACGATGAAGAAAAGAATGCCAAACAGCAGGCCGCCGAGCATGAACGGCGGGCGGTTGACCGGGGCCTCCATACCCTCGAAGCCCTTTTCCCCAAGGCCGGCTGGAACCGGCTGGACTCATTCCCCGACATATACCCCTATTTCCTGGATGTGTTCAACCTCAAGCGCGATTACAGCCTCATTGCCCCCGCGGACCCGCTGCTCCAAGTGATGGTCCTCCTGCGGATACTGGAAGAATTGCTCTATGGGCTGCGCTATGTGTCTTTCGGGGCGCTGCCCAGTGCGGACGGCACGAGCGAACCGATAAGCGAATTCCTGAACCCGATGATCAACAACTGGCATTACTATATCGAACAGAGTTTTGAGAAAGAATACTTGCCCCGGCTGTCGGAATACTGCCGTATTCTCGAAAGCACCTCCGAGGCACGGACTTCCAGCTATGCCAAGCGTATTCTCAACGAACTTCACTGGGTGAAACGGCTCTATTTTCTTCCTTATTACCGGTTTGAGTCGAATGCTCCCCCGACCGCTCAAAAGAAAGAAGCTACCCCGCTGTATACGGAGGTGCGGACGCTCCGCAAGTGCCTGACGGTTGTCGCCGCGGGCATTGAGCAGGGTACGAGGCAGGGCGGCGCGGAGGCGAATGCCGCCTGCAGCGGCATTGATAATCCCTGGGAGTCCTATATGTTCCAGGTGCCGAATCCGGTCTCCCGGCGGCTTGATTGTCTGTTGAACGCAAAGCAGCGGACTAACGCCTCGCTGGTGTTCTTTACGCTGGCGGTTACCACGGTCGTTGATTTCCTGGTGAATAACGAGGGCAGTTGGGC
>JAITHH010000128.1 GCA_031280065.1 Treponema sp.
CATTTTGAGGTTGCCAAATACTTCACCGTTGACGGCCACATGTCCTCCCCGGAAATGATCCTGGTCAACACGGGCGTGTGGAACAGCCTGACTGACGCGGAAAAGAAGATCGTCAAGGACGGCGCCATGGAAGGGGCCAAAGTGGAACGGGCCGCCTGGCTTGAAGCGGAGGCCCGGTACGAAAAGCAGGCGCGGGATTCCGGCTGTACCATCACCGAGCTGAATCCTGATCAGCATAAACTTTTCCAGGATGCGCTGGCGCCTCTGTATGACCAGCCCGCTTACGCGGCCTTTGCCGATATTATCAGGCGCGTGCGGGAAACCCGGTAAGCGGGAACATTCCCAAAACAGGAGCCTTTTTCAATTCTGAGAAAGGCTCTATTATTCTGGCAAAAGGCGCAAATAATGATGAACAAAAATCATCAAGATCAGCCCTGGGTATTCGGCAGTGATATTGCAGGGGAACCGGCCGCGCCGGGGGTGACGCGCAAGGTGCTTGCCTACTGCGGCGAGCTGATGTGCGTGGTCAATGAATTCGAGGAGGGCGCGATTGGCGCGGCGCACAGCCATCCCCATACGCAGATCACCTATGTGGCCGAAGGCCGCTTCCGCTTTACCATCGGCGATGAGACGCGGGAAGTGGGCAAAGGGGACACGCTCTGCAAGCGGAACGGGATAAGGCACGGCTGCGTGTGCCTGGAAAAAGGAGCGCTCGTTGATTTCTTTACGCCCATGCGGGAAGATTTTGTAAAGGATCACGCGGAAGGCTGAATCCTGTAATGGGAAGAAGCGGGGAAGCGGGCCGATCCCCGCTTTATAATTTTTTTATGCAAATTTTCAAAAACCGCTTGACATTTGTTTTGGAGCGTGATACAATGTAACTAATATGAAGAACCGTCAGTTTATAGGCAGTAATCATGTAATTACTGCCGCGTTAGAGGTTTGTATACCCCCCCCCCCCCCCCCCGTTGGGTAGTTTTCTTTTAATATATACTCGCATCTGCCGTTTATTTTCTCATGTACGCCGCAATAAAGGAGGCTTGATATGACTCTGCCCGCGCGAAACTATTGGAGAGAAATAGCGAAAAACGGATGGCTGTACTTCCTGCTGATCCCCGGCATCGTTTTTTTCGCGGTTTTCCGCTACGTCCCCATCATGGGGCTGCGTATCGCCTTTATGGATTATAACCAGTATGATCCGGCGGCCAGCAAATGGGTGGGATTCGCCCAGTTTATCCGGCTTTTTTCCAAAAATTCATTCCAGCCGGTGCTGCTGAATACCATTAAAATCAGCGTCCTCAAATTGATCTGCGGCTTCCCCGCGCCAATCATTCTGGCGCTGATGATGAACGAAATGAGAAATATACTCTTCAAAAAGGCCGCTCAAACCCTGCTGTACCTGCCCTACTTTATTTCCTGGGTCATCATGGGCGGAATCATCATGAACCTGTTGGACCCTTCCACCGGACTGATTACGTCGATTATCGAAAAGCTGACCCATCAGCATATCAACGTGCTGTCGGACAAGAACTCGTTCGTCCCTATGCTCATCGTTACAGATATTTACAAAGGCATGGGCTGGGGGACTATCGTCTATTTCGCGGCCATGAGCGGCATAGACCCCCAGTATTACGAGGCCGCGGTAATTGACGGGGCGGGGAAATTCCGCCAGGTACTGGCTATCACCGTGCCCTGCATCATGCCCACGGTCGTCATCATGTTTATCATGAGCTGCGGCAATATCCTCAACGCCGGTTTCGATCAGATATTCATGCTGTACAACGCCCAGGTTTATGAGGCCGCGGATATTATCGATACCTACGTGTACCGGATGGGCATTCAGCGCAATGATTACGCTTTCAGCACCGCCGCGGGCATGTTCAAGTCCGTGGTTGCTTTTATCCTGATCCTCGCGGTTAATCAGCTTGCCAAACGAACCGGCAACGAAGGAATTTTTTAGGAGGAGTCTATGACCAGCGCGTTACCGGGAAAACCGGGTTATCACCGGATCAGAATATCTGCCGGCGAGTCTCTGTTTACGGCGTTCAACTACGGCTTTTTTACCCTGCTGTGCGTAATCATGGTGTACCCGTTCTGGCATGTGATTATGACATCGTTCAGCTCGGCGGAGGCCGCCGCCAAGGGGGGAATTTTTCTCCAGCCCAAGGGCTTCAATCTGGAAACCTACAAGAATGTTTTTTCCAATCCCCAGATATGGACCGGGTACGCGACAACCCTGCTGGTAACGGCGGCGGGAACATTCTTCGGAACGCTCTTTACCGCCACGACCGCCTATTCCCTCTCCAAGAAACATCTGCCCTTGGGCAGTACCCTGATGGTACTGGTGCTGTTCACCATGATATTCAACGGGGGAATGATCCCCAGCTATCTCCTGATAAAAAACCTGGGGCTTACCAACAGCCGGCTGGCGCTGATCCTGCCCGGCCTTGTCAACGCTTACAACGTGATCATCATGAAGACATTTTTTCTGTCCATCCCCGGCAGCCTTGAAGAATCAGCGCGCATAGACGGGGCAAACGACGTGTTTATCTTCGCGCGGATCATTATCCCCCTTTCAAAGGCGACTATCGCTACCATCGCCCTGTTTACGGCGGTGGGTTACTGGAACGATTATTTCAGTACGGTACTCTACATCACCGACGGCAAGAAATGGGCGCTCCAGGCGGTGCTCCGGTTTATGCTGGTGAATACCAGCCAGGCCATGAACGCGGCGGGCGTTACCGTGATAGGGGCCACTGCGGTAACTGCCGCCACGATCAAGGCCGCTTCGGTGGTTGTGGCCACCGTCCCCATCCTTATCGTGTATCCCTTTTTACAGAAGTATTTTGTTAAGGGTGTCATGATCGGCAGCGTCAAGGGGTAAGCGGGCAATTAATCTGGACGCCAGGCCGTCCGGTTAATGGATAACTGGGCCGGACGGCCCGGTAATTTTGTGTTTTGGAGGATTGATATGAACAGAAAAAGAGGGACAGCATCCGCGCTGTCCGCCGCCGCGCCGATGGCAGTATTACTGTCAGCAATGCTGATGGCATCCTGCGGGGGCAAAAGCCCCGCCGCTTCCGGGCCCGCCAGGGATCCTAGCGTCAAAATCGATGTGCTGAACCAGAGTGAAAAGCTGGCGGTGAAGATCGCCACGCTCACCGGTTATACCCAGCCGGACAGCCGTACTGAGAAGTGGCTGGAGGAGCGTTACAACCTGGACATCACCATCGTGGCGCTGCCCGGCTGGGCCGACGCGCCCACCAAGATTTCCCTGCTCATGGCGGACGAGAAAGAGCGGCCCGACATTATATGGTGGTGGAGCATGGAATCGGACTTCGCCAAATGGAAAGACGCGGGGCTGCTGGTGGAACTCACCGGGTATTTTGACAAGTACACCAACATGCGGGATTACTACAACAGCATGGACCCCTCGACCCTGTTCTTTGCTTCCAGCGAAGGGGGCAAGCTCTACCGCATACCGGGTGATGTGGCGGAGCCGAGCTGCGAGACGCTCTGGATCCGCCAGGATTGGCTGGATAATCTGGGACTCCAGGTTCCCGCTACCCTAGCGGAACTGGATGACATTCTCTACAAATTCACCTTTAACGATCCGGACGGCAACGGCAAAAACGATACCTACGGGCTTGGCGGGGACGGCTATGACTTCCGCAGCTTCTGGCCCTGGATTCAGGGCTCCGGTACGGGGCGGGGCTGGTACGACCGTTTCGCCATTCTCGAAGACGGTTCCTACGCCTATGGCCCGGCCGCCAGCGACGCCAAAATATGGCTGGAGCGGGTCGCAAAACTCTACAAAGACGGTGTTGTTACCCCCAATATCATCAACGATACGGACCGGGATGAAGAAATGGCCCGCGGCGGCTTTGGGGTGGCGTACGGCTGGGTAGCCAATAACAACCCCTCCAGCGTCCCCATGCAGTCTTTCTACGCTTCCAACCCCGGCGCCAAATGGACAGCTATTCCGATGGTCAAAGGCGATAATGGGAATCCCCAGGATAATCCGGCCACCGCGTCGGCGTGGTGCTATTTTGCGATCACCAAGAGCTGCAAAGACCCGGAGCGGATGTTCGCCATTTGGGATGACATGGCGCTCCCGGACAACTACATTACACGGCGCTTCGGTATCGAGGGAACCGATTATTTCAAAAACCCGGACGGCACTTACCGGTTCATCACCGAGGCGGAGAACCAGGCGGGGAATCTTGGTATCAAACTGTTTGAAACCCTTTTTGCCCGGAAAGATTTCTGCAATATTGCAAATCCCCCGGAGACCACCGCCCTGTTCGAGCGAGCCAGCCGGATGAGCCGCGATATGTACGCTACCATGATCGAGAAGAAGGACCCTAACGCCTATCCGGTGAATATCGAGAACGGCACGGAGATCGGGGACGCGATGCTGGCGTATTTCTGGTCGGTCATCGCGGGCACCAATTCTATCGCAAACTGGGACAAATACATTGCCACGCTCAAGGCCGCCGGTCTTGATGATGTGATGGCTGAACTGAAAACGGTCTACGACAAACAGCGGCAGGAGCAGCGGACATACCTGGCTAATATGAGCAAATAAGACTGCCTGGGTGATGGGGGGCGCAGGGCTCACGCCCTTGAGTACCAGGGCGATGATTGCCCCCAGCTCTTCCATCTCCGCACGGCCTATGCCCAGGGTCGTTGCCGTCGCCGCGCCTATCCTCAGCCCGGAGGTGTACCGGGGGCCGTTGGGGTCAAAGGGCAGACTGTTCCAGTTCAAGGTGATATGGCACTCGTGGAGGCTGCTTTCCGCCTGGCGGCCCGTGAGTCCCAGGGGCCGGACGTTGACCAGCAGGAGGTGGTTGTCCGTGCCGCCGGTGAGGACCTCCAGGCCGTGCCGTATACACGCGGCGGCGAGGGCCTGGGCGTTCTCCACAACCTGCGCCGCATAACGCCGGAATTCAGCCTGTCCCGCCTCCCGGAAGGCCACGGCCTTGGCGGCGATCACGTGGGGCAGCGGGCCGCCCATGGTGAGGGGGCAGCCTTTGTCCAGGGCCTCGGCGAATTCAGCGGTGGAGAGTACCAGCCCGGCGCGGGGGCCCCGGAGGGTCTTGTGGGTGGTGCTGGTAACCACGTGGGCATGGAGAACCGGATCATCGTCCCCGGTAAAGACCTTGCCCGCCACCAGGCCCGCAAAGTGGGCCATGTCCACCATGAACACCGCGCCCGCCGCATCGGCAATTTCCCGCATCCGCCGGAAGTTGATCCTCCGGGGATAAGCCGAATACCCCGCCAGGAGGATCAGGGGCCGCACTTCCTGCGCCTGCCGCGCTATTGCATCGTAGTCCAAGAGGCCCGT
>JAITHH010000136.1 GCA_031280065.1 Treponema sp.
GCGGCGCTCCGCAATGAACACGGCGGCATTTTCAGTTCCGGCTTGACGCTGAATAAGCAGGCTATCGCCCGGTATGCCGCAACGCTGATCAGCGACGGGGACACGATATTCATCAACACGAGTTCCACCGCAGTGGCGCTTATTCCCCATATAACGGCCCGGCATGTAACGGTGATCACCAACAACGCCAAGGCGATGGACGCGAAACTGCCCGAAGATATGAATCTGATTTTTACCGGCGGCGAAATGCGCTTTCCTAAAGAGGCGATGGTCGGGGACTTTGCCATTAAAAACCTTTCCAGCGTAACCGCTTCCAAATGTTTTTTGGGCTGCAATGGGCTCACCGTGCACGAGGGGGTAACCACCGCGATCATGCAGGAAGCCTCGATCAACCACCTGATGCTTACCCGCGTCATGGGCCCCCGCTACATTCTGGCGGATAAAAGCAAGATAGGGAGAAGGCTCAACTTTATCTACGGTTCCCTCAAGGAGATCACCACGCTCATTACCGATACCGAAGCTGATCCGCAAATCGTGGAGGAGTTCAGAAAAGTGATTGACGTGCGGCAGGTGGAGCCGCTGGCCGCAATGCTCTGAACGGTTGTTCCGCCTGTCCCCAAACACCCCTTTACCCCGCCATAAGGGGCGCGTTATGCTGAAAAAATGAAGAAACCGGCGCGGAAAACGCTTGGGTATACAGGACGCCTGGCGGTGCTGCTGGCGGGGAGTCTTATTGCCATCGCGCTTGCCCTGGGCATCGCGGTTTGCCGGTTTATGTTCCCGGCGCGGACCGGGGAAAGCCAGGACGCGGCGCCGGAAATACCGGCGGCGCTGGTGTTCGTGATCGATGACGCGGGACACAACCTTGAAGACCTGGAGCCCTTTCTCCGTTTTCCCGGCCCGCTCACCATTGCCGTGCTGCCTGGACTCCCCTATTCCGAAGAAGCCGCCCGCCGCATCCGGGCCGCCGGGAAGGAGGTATTCCTCCATCAGCCCATGGAGGCGCTGGGAGGGGAGGACCCAGGGCCGGGCGCTGTCTATACCGGGATGGAAGCGGACGAGATACGGGCAGTTATCGGGCGGAACCTGGACGAGGTTTGGCCCGCGGCGGGGATGAATAACCATCAGGGATCAAAGATAACCGGGGATGGGGCAATCATGGAGATCGTGCTGGAACTATGCCGGGAACGGGGCGCCGTTTTTGTGGATTCCAAGACCACCCCCGATAGCGCGGCCCCCGCGGCGGCGGCCCGGATGGGCATGGTCATTGCGGAACGGGATGTGTTTCTGGACAACATTCAGACCAAGGAATCGATACGCCGCTATCTGCGGGAGGGACTTGCCCTGGCTGACGCGGCGGGCTCGGCGGTCATGATAGGCCACGCGCACTCCCCGGACCTGGCGGCGGTGCTGGAGGAATTTTACCCCGGCCTGATCGATAAAGGCTATTCGCTCGTTACGGCGTCCCAGTTCATTGAGCGGCGTTCCGCCGTTCCGCCGGTCGCCGTGCCGCCGGGAGGTATTCCGCCTGTTCAGCTTCCGGCGGAGGGCCTTACCGGGGAACCCGCGCCGGAGGAGGTCCCCCGGTGAAAGTGCTCGGCATCGAGTCTTCCTGTGATGAGTGCGCCGCGGCGGTCGTGGAGGACGGGCGGCGCATCCTGTCCAGCATCGTGGCCACGCAAATTCCCTTCCACGCGGCCTACAATGGCGTGGTTCCCGAAATTGCCAGCCGCAAACACACCGAATGGATATTCACTGTGGCGCGGCAAGCCTTGGACGCCGCCGGCCTGCAAAGCAAAGACATCGAGGGAGTGGCCGCCGCCGCTCATCCGGGGCTGCTGGGATCGCTCTTGGTGGGGCTTACCTTTGCCAAGACCTTTGCCTGGGCCCGGAATCTCCCCTTTATCGCGGTGGATCACATGCTGGCCCACCTCTACGCCCCCCGCCTGGCCCCGGACGAACCCGCTGGCTACCCTTTCCTGGGCCTGCTGGTGTCCGGCGGGCACAGCATCATCTGCCGGGCGGACGGCTTTGACCGCGTTACGGTGCTGGGGACCACCATTGACGACGCGGTGGGGGAAGCCTTTGACAAAGTGGCGAAATACTACGGCTGCGGCTATCCCGGCGGCGCGGCGATAGAGCGCCTGGCCCTCCAGGGGGATGCGGGGGCGTTCCGCTTTCCCCTGCCCAATCTGCGCAAGGGGGATCACCGTTACGATGTCTCGTATTCGGGGCTCAAGACCGCAGTGATAAACCATATTGAGCAGTTCCGCGTTCCGGGGAAAGAAGCCTCCTTGCGGAACATCGCCGCGGCGTTTCAGAAGACCGCAATTGACATTCTGCTGCGGAGCCTTTTCCGCGCCGCTGAGGACACAGGGCTGTCCACGGTCGTGGCCGGGGGCGGAGTGGCGGCCAACTCGTACCTGCGGGCGGCCTTGGCGGAGCGCGGAGGCCTGCGCTGCATTTTCCCGCCGCTGGAACTGTGCGGGGACAACGGCGCGATGATCGCCGGCATTGGCTATCAGTACCTGGCGCGGGGGGAAGTCTCCCCGTTCAGCGTTACCGCCTCGGCGCGGGTCA
>JAITHH010000165.1 GCA_031280065.1 Treponema sp.
TTCCGGTACAGCGCCTGCCGTCCCGCCGCCGTTGTCGTCCCGCTGCTCACCGCCGTTCCGCCCCGCTTCCCCGCAACGGCCATCGTGCAGGTCCGCTTTCCCAGGTCCAATCCCGCATACCGTCCGGTCTCTTCCATAACTTCCGCTCCTTACTATAAAATAAGGGCCGGGAGCGGTTATCGGGTGTGATATACCGTACTCCTATTCGCGGTCTGCCTGTTTGACGGGCAGCCGCGTTTTACTTTACGGCGGCCGGTCTTAACTATTCTCTGCGCCGTGGTTCCTCCCTCGCGGGATTTCCTCACTGCACGGATCAGCCTTCCGCCTCTTATAATTAGCCCCGCAAGGGGCTGACCTTCCCTGGCCCCGTCAGACCAGGGTACCACGTTCTCCCGATAATCTAAATCATAGGTTCTCTGTGGTAAAAAAACAGTTATCTGAGAACCGCTGATTACACTGATGAAAAAGATGGCGCAGATGAAGAGAAACAGCATAGACGGGTATGCTCAGAGCGAAGACGAGCAAGCTCAGAGCATAGCGTGATCAATGGTTAGCGGCCAGCGGAGCCTATTTTTCTCCGGCAGCGGGGGTTCCCCGGTTAGAGCGCGAGCGTTCCCGCAAGCCAATGGTTGATAAGCTGGCGGGACACCGAACCGGGGCCGGGGAGTTCCGGCAGGCGATCCCGGCGGAACCAGCGGGCGTCTTCGATTTCAAGCCCGTCGGGGGTGATGACGCCCCCGGCGTGGCGGGCGCTGAACCCCAGCATGAGGGAGTTGGGGAATGGCCAGGGCTGGGACGCCTGGTAGCGGATGTCTTGCAGTTCAAGCCCTACCTCCTCCCGGACTTCCCGGACGACCGCCGCTTCCAGGTTTTCTCCGGCCTCGGTAAACCCGGCGATAAGGCTGTAAACCCCGGCGCTGAACTTTCTGTTGTGGGCTAACAGCGCCTCGTCCCGGTCATTGATGATGATCACGATGATAGCCGGGCAGATGCGGGGAAATTCCAGCCTGCCGCAGGAGGGACAGAGCCGGGCCAGTTCACCGGGGGCGTCGGCGTTCCGGCTCCCGCACGTACCGCAGAAGACCGATTCCCGCCGCCACTGCATAATATGGAAGGTTCTGAAAAGCGGCTCTGCGGCGCTGTCCAGCAGGGAGACGGTCTGCCGCAGGGGAAGGGCCTGCCAGCCTGGGGGGAGGGATTCGCCGTTTCCCAGCATGAGGCATGGAATGCGGGCGTTCCCGCTGGTGAGGGGGACTTCGTAGTATTCCCGGTTTGGGGCGGGAGGGAAGGCGGCGGCTGCTTGTTCCTGGGTAAGGGTACAGGATTCAGGAGAGGGAACGATTAGCGAAGAGCCTTGAAAAATATACATATTAAAGAATTATGGGGGGCCACGGGCCCCCCACGCCCCCCGGAAACACCTGCATCTTAGCGCCCATTTCAAACAACGCGCTAGGCGAATGGGGGGTTTGGGGGGCCCCCGGCCCCCCATTATCTTGGGAGCCATTGAGCGATTTTTTCAAACAAAACCCCCGCCTCAACCGGCTTACTCAGCCGGTCATTCACCCCGGACTTCGCGCATTGCTTCAATATCTCCGGGTTGGTCTCCGCCGTTACCAGAATAACCGGCGCGGACGCCCACGGCAGCGCCGAACTGCGGATGCCAAGCGAGGCGGCAAAACCATCCAGCACCGGCATGTGCAAATCCATCAAAACCAGGTCAAAAGGATGCTGGGAAAAAATGCGGATAGCCTCTTCCCCGTCCTTCGCCTCTTCAAGCACCGCCCCGGTGTCCTCCAAGAAGGCGGATAGCACCTCGCGGTTTATGTCCGAGTCGTCCACCACGAGAATCCGCCGCCCGCTCAAATCCAGGGCCGCCGCGTCCCCGCCCGTGTCCGCAGACGCGGCTTTGTCAACGCCAAGACGGATGTCGCAGATAAGGCGGGAACCCTTGCCCGGCGCGGACTCAACCCTGATATTCCCGTTCATCAGCTCGATAATGCGCTTGGTGAGCGGCAGGCCCAGACCAATGCCCTCGAACCGGCGGGCGATCCCGCTGTCCGCCTGCTCAAAGATTTCCCATAAGCGCCACAGCGCCTCCGCCTCAATGCCGATGCCCGTATCGCTCACCTCAAAGCGGATGGCGCACTCACCGTCCTCCTCACCCAGCTTGACGGCCTTTAGCCCGACAGCCCCCTTTTCCGGGGTGAATTTCACCGCGTTGGAGAGCAGATGGAGCAGCGCCTGTTTTAAGCGCCGCTCATCGCCGATGAGCCGTCCGGGAATACCGCCGTCAATATCCGCCGTGAAAACCAGCCCCTTGGCGTCCGCCTTGTCCTGGGCCGCCCCAATGACCGCGCGCATCGCCGCGCTGAAACTGAAGGACTGCGGCGTAAAGTCAAAGCCGCCCAAATCCAGGCTGGTCATGTCCAGAATATCGTTGACAATGCCCAGCAGATGGTTCGCCGCCGTTTCTATCGTATCAAAACACCGGGCCTGCTCTTCCCGTGAGAGGGCCTTTCTGGCGGCCCCGGTCATGCCGATAATCCCGTTCATGGGTGTGCGCAGCTCGTGGGTAACCCGGCTTAAAAAATCGCTCTTGGCCTTCTGATAGTACCGCTCCTGGGCCAGCGCCCGCTCGGTGGCTTCTTTGGCCGCGGTCAAATCCCGCTGAATCCGCTTGAGTTCGGTGATGTCCCGCCCCAGAATCCCGGCGCCGGTTTTCCCCCCGTACAGCTCCGCCGGAAACGCGGAAAAAGCAAAGTCCCGCCGGCTGCCCTCCCGGTCAAATACGCCCATTTCAAAGTTCACGGTGTGATTATCCCGCGCCGCCGCAAGGTATTCAGCGCCCAGGCGCGTAAAATCTTCGGGGCTGAATATCCGCCCCAGGCCGTCTTTGACCAGTTCCTCTTTGGTAAAGCCCGTCAGACTGGAAACCGCGGGGTTCATGTATTCGATGCCGCCCTTCGCGCCGATGTAGAAGACGATGTTCGGGGAGCCTTCGACCAGGGAGAGGATGCGCCGGAGGTTGTCCTCGGTTTCCATGAGGCTGCTCAGGTCGCGGAGATAGGCGACAATGCGGTAGCCATCGTTCCATGCTATCCGTACCAGGGTGATTTCCGCGGGAAGCGGCGTCCCGTCTGCTTTTAAATGGTCCCAGCGGAACATATTTCTCCCCTGCCCGCAGGCGAGGAGGATATTCTCTCTGGCCTTGTCCCGGCTCCGGCTGCCGTCGCTTTGGTATTCAGGCGAATAGCCGAAGAAATCGCGTAAAAACGCCGCTTTGTCCTGGCTGCCGAACAGGTCCAGGGCCCGCTGGTTGCAGTCTATCGGGATTCCGCCGGAGTCAAAGAAGAAGCAGGCAAAGACCATGGTATCGAGCATGACCCGCATACGCTCTTCGGCCTCGCGGGCGGCCTTTTCCTTGGCCTTGATGTCCCGCATGTCCCGGGTATAGATGGCGAGCCTGCAGCGGTCATGCCAAGCGACCCGCACGATGGTGGTTTCCACGGGCAGGGTTTCACCTTCCGAGGGCTGGTACACCCATTCAAAACATTCGTACCCGGTTTCAAGCGCCGATTTGATCTTGGCCGCGGCGAAGTCCCGGCTGCGCGTTCCGTCGGGCTGAAATTCCGGGCAACGGTCCAGAAACGCGCCAATATCGGTAAAGGTTCCCCGTGAAATGCCGTAGAGTTTCAGCGATACATCGTTGGTGTAGAGCAGTCTGCCGTCCTCGCCCCAGAGCGTACAGGACACGGGCATCGAGTTCATGATGGTTCTGCTGTACTCCTCGGCTTCCATGGACTGCGGGGGGACGGGGGCTGTTTTGCGGCTCATCAGCATCCGCACGGCGGCCAGGAGCAGGATAAAGAGCATGGTAATGAGGAAGGTAATCAGGAGGCCGCGCAGCAGGGACTGTTCCCGCTGTTCCAAAAGCCGCTCCCGCTGGGACAGGGGGCTGTCCGGGGGGATTGCGGGGTAACTGGCGCCCAGAACGCCGGCGGTCTTCCCGCCGCTGATGATGGGCAGCGCGATGGAGGCCGGCGTACTCCCTTCGTCCGCGTCCGGGCTCCAGGCGGGTTCCCCGGATGCGCGGGCGTGGTCCGCGAGGGGCGGGGTGATCAGCCATTCAGGGTGGTTCGGCCCGGAGGATATGAGTACGCGCCATGTTTCGCCGTTTTTTTCCATATAGTATATTCCGGCCAGGCCGAAGGCTTGGGCGAGTTCGGCCCATTCGCGGGAGGTTTGCCGGAGCCGGTCTGTTTCCGCCTCCGCGCTGAGTGTTTGGGGGTCGCGCAGTATGGGGTAGTGTTTTTCGATGTACCGCGCCGCACGTTCAAGGTTTTCCTGGCTGAGTTGGTGAATGTGCCCGCGGTATGATTCTTGGATGAATTGACTGTGTTTGACGGTGAACACGCGGAGTTGTATATAGAAGATTATTCCGATGCAGATGACCGCGATGAAGCCCGCACCGGTCAGCGCGGTATAGATGCGCTGGCTCGTATTTTCTTGTTTATTCTGAAATGCGGGCATATTGTACTACCATAATCGGCATGGATAGCGGTGTCAATAAAGCGCGGCGGGGGCGCCCATTGGAAACGACGCGCCTGGCGAGCGGGGGGTCTGGGGGGCCATCGAACCTTCGGTTCGCGCCCCCCGGCGGGGGTGCGGGGGCAAGACGTGCAAGCGTTTTGACGGAGCGCTGTTGCAGCGCACGGATGCGCTGCGGTGTTGCGGAGACGCCCGGAGGCCCAAAACAGGATGTTGAGGGCCGTAGGGGAACCCCCGCAGAGAAGGAATGACCATGGCGCGTATTGTTATCGTTGAAGACGAGCCGGAAATTCAAGAGATGCTCTCCTTTGCCTTCGCCGGGGAAGGCTGGACACTCCTTATGGCGAAGACCGGGGAGGAGGGGCTCGGCCTGCTCCGCGCTCATGGCGGCGCGGACTGCGTGATCCTCGACATCATGCTGCCCGGCATGGACGGCTTCAAGACCCTCAAGAAGATCAAGGCCGACCCCGCAATCAAAGCCGCGCCGGTGATCATGGCCAGCGCCCGGGGAGAGGACGCCGACATTGTGGCGGGCCTGGAACTGGGGGCCGATGACTACGTGGTCAAACCCTACAGCCCCCGCGTGCTGGCCGCCCGGATCAGGGCCGCCCTGCGCCGCGCCGAGGAGGGAAGCGTCGGCGCGCCCAAGACCCTGTTGAGCCAGGGGCCCCTGCGCCTGGACGCGGACCGGCACCTGGCCTTTGCTGATGGCAAGCCGCTGGAACTGTCGGCCACGGAATTCGCCCTGCTGCGGCATTTTCTCGCCAACCCGGAACGGGTCTTCTCGCGGAACCAGATCATCAGCGCGGTACACGGCTCAGACTACCCGGTAACGGACCGCTCGGTGGACGTGCAGGTGCTGGCCCTCCGCAAGAAGCTGGGCCCGGCGGGCGCACTGATCGAAACCATCCGGGGAGTCGGCTACCGCCTCAAGACGGGCATGAAAGACGGGGCCGGATGAAAAGTTTCTTCTATAAGAATCTGCTGGCCCTGGCCCTGGCAGCCGGGGCCGCCGCGCTCTCCCTCACCCTGTCGCTGCTGTTCTTCGCCGACTCCGGCTACTACGAGACCAATACCCGCGCCCTGCTGGAAACGGCCCAGGCGATGGCGTTCTCGATGCCCGATGGCTTTCCCCGGCGTTTTTTCGAGGACGAAGCGGGGCCTGCTGAATCCCTCCCCGCTGAATCCTGGGTGCAGGCGCTGCCCGGGGCAAGCCCCTTTCGCATTACCCTGATCCGCCGCGATGGGACGGTGCTGGCCGATTCCCGCCTGGACGCGGCGGACGCGGTGAACCACGCGGACCGGCCCGAAGTACGCGCCGCCCTGTCCGGCGTTCCCGGCAGCTCCCGGCGGAATTCCCGCAGCGTGGGTGTCAAGCTGATCTATGCGGCTCTGCCGGTTTACGGCGCGGACGGGCAGGTGATCGGGGCGTTCCGGCTCTCCCATACCACGCCGGGATTCTGGCGGCGGCTCTCCCCCAAGGCGCTTCCGTTTCTGGGCTGCGGCCTGCTGGTCATGCTGGCGATATTCGCCGCGCTCTACGGGTTCTCCCGTGCCCTGTCAAAGCCGCTGGATGAATTGGCCGCGCTTGCCCGCTCCCTCCGCGATCCGGGGAACGCGGACTGGGCCGCGCCGCCGGGGGGCCCGCTCCAGTCCGCGGCCTATGGGGTGCGGGAGTTCGATCTCTTGGACCGGGCCCTGCGGTCCATGGCCATGGAACTGCGGTCCCGGATAGCGGAGGCCCGCGCCGAAGGCCGCCGGCTGGAGGCGATTCTCAACGGCATGAACGAGGCGGTGCTGGCCCTGGATGGAAATCTGGGCCTCTGTCTGGCAAACCCCAAGGCGAGGGAACTCTTTGCCGGGGCCGGTACGCCGGACCTTCCCCGCAGCCTCCTGGAAGCGGGCTGCCCGGTGGAACTGGAGGACGCGGCCAAGGCGGTGTTAGCCGGGGGACGGGCGCTGGAGCGGGAACTTCGGCTTCCCATCGGGGGGAATTCACGCTGCTTCAGACTTTTTGCCGCGCCTTTGGACCGGAACGGCGGCGGGGTGGTCATGGTGCTGGGGGATCTGACCCGTCTGCACCAGTTGGAACGGGTCCGCCAGGATTTTGCGGCCAATGTGTCCCACGAATTGCGGACGCCGATTCAGCTTATCAAGGGCTACGCCGAGGCGCTGCTGGAGGCTTCGCCTTTGGCGCCGCCTTTGGCGCCGCCTTCGGCGCCGCCTGCCGCCGCGTCGGGGGAGGGGGAGCCGCTGCGCCGGGGCATTGAAATCATCTGGAAGAGCGCCTTGACGATGGAGAATCTGACGACGGACCTCTTGAGCCTGGTGAGTCTGGAGGATGAGAGCCGCGCCCGCCCTGAGCCGCAAGAGGCCGGCGTCAAGGACCTGCTGGACGAGGCGCTGGGCTTTGTGGAGCCCGCCGCGGCTAAGAAGCGGATCCGCATTACCGCCCGGTGCGGCGCGGAACTCCGCGCTTCGGTTCACGGGACGCTCCTGGCGCAGGCGCTGATCAACATGCTGGACAATGCGGTCAAGTATTCGCCTCCCTCGTCGGAGGTGCGGGTAGAGGCGTTTGCGGTTTCTGGGGAACGTCCGGAGATGGTTATCGCGGTGAAGGACCAGGGGCCGGGCATTCCGGCGGAGCATCAGAGCCGCATCTTTGAGCGTTTTTACCGGGTGGACAAGGCCCGCAGCCGGGAGCAGGGGGGCACGGGTCTGGGCCTGGCGATTGTCCGCCATATTGCCCTGCTGCATGGCGGTACGGTGGAGGTGGAAAGCCGCGCCGGTGAGGGCTCCGTATTCCGGCTTCGCATACCGGTCTAACCGGGGGGACCGGGGGCGCGAACCAGAGGCGGCCAATGACAATTGCCAATAATCGCTCTTGACAAAACCCCCTTCATGTATCCTATTATAGAGCTATGTAATTTCCGATAAATATAAGGGGGGGCCGTATGATCCAGGTTCCATTCCATAAGGAGTCTATGGTGAAGACTATATCAAAAGTAATTCCTTTGTTGTTCCTGTCCCTTGCGGCAGTTTCCGGGGTGTATGCGCAAACGCCGCCGCAGCCTAATCAGCAGCAATCGCATAAGATAACATCGCCGCCGGCGCCTACCGAGCCGGTGCTGTTCAGCCCGGAAAGCGGCCAGTACCGCGCCACCATGGGGACTATCTCGTCGGACATCGACGGGTTCATGGATGTGGGCGGCTTCAAAGATACTTCCTTCACAAGCAGTCTGTTCTACATGGGCTTTGACCCCCAGGGGGTTACGGTGGGAATGGGGATCAAGATCACCCCTATGGTATACGCGGGCATCGCATACGGCGGCAGCCTGATTCAGGACCTGCTTAACCGCGCTACTAACCAGAGTACGAGCGATTTGAAGCTGTCGCTGAACAACGATGTGCCCGGCGTGTATACCGCGACCGGGGAACGTCCCGCGGAGGCTTTGAGCCGGAACGAGTTCAACGTGTTCCTCGGCATCTGGCGGGTGGGCTTGTGCGTCGGTTTTTCGCAAATTTTAAGCGCCTTACAGCCCAAGACCGGCGAAATGAGCAT
>JAITHH010000174.1 GCA_031280065.1 Treponema sp.
AAAAACGCCCGGAACGGGTTACATTCCGGGCAAAACAGGGTTATATCCGGGTCAGCGGCAGCCGCCTTTGAACCGGAATCCAGTACCGGCGGGTCAAAAGTCTGTACCAATGAACCGCCGGTACGTACCAATGAATCAAAAGTCTGTACCGGTGAGCCATCCGTACATACGGCCGAACTATCCGTGCGTACGGCTGACCCGTCCGTACAGAGTTTTGGCCCATCCGTGCCCGCGTCTGAGCCGTCCGTCCTTGCCTTTGAACTATCCGTGGTTGCTTTTGAACCGGAAATAACCGCTTGTGATGTGTGCGCAGTCCCTTCTTGAACCGGCGGCCATGCGTTTTGGGCAGAGTTACCCCTTAAAAACATGGCCGCCCTCCCCTGCGGGCAGAGTTGTCCTGTAAAATTACCTGGAGTTGAGTTGGGCTGCGAATATACGAGAGAGAGAGAGAGAGAGAGAGCACGTACCGTGCCAAATCAGGCTGCCTTACTGGGAAATCTGCGGCTGCGGTCTGGTACGTGTTCATTGTTTGTTATGCTGCCAGGGATTGGAAGAAAGGTCAAGGGGGTTTTATATCGAGCTTCCCCGCGGTGTACCGGGGAGGAGCCCCGCGAACGTACTTTACCCCCGTATGATTTAGCGCTACCATATACCCGTGAGGCTGAAAACACGGGTACTGGCGGAAACCCTTACGGCGTCCTTGGCGGTAATCCTCTTGCTCAGTGTGCTGTTCTTCATCTCCATGGCGGGGATCAGGGACATGGCGCTGGTCAATTCGGGGGCGCTGGGGGACAGCGCCGCGGAAATCAGCTCCTATGCGCTCGAAGAGCAGGTAACGGATAACATCGCCCGGATCGCGTCGGACATGGCCGTTATCCTGGACGAAAAACTCCTCAAAATAGAAAACCACACCCGGACCACCGCGGACATTGCCGGGTCCATCTATACCCGCAAGGAATCTTACCGCCCCCATCCCCTGCGGCAGGTGCTTCCCGGAGAAACTCCCCCCCCGGAGCCCTACCTGCACACCGCCCCCGGCGTGGAATTCGCCGCCATCCGCGCCGAGACCGAACTGGCCGGGAACATTGGGGATATGCTCCGGCAGATCATGGTGGTGGATCCGGGAATCACCACCAGCACCATCGGCGGCGAGGCCGGATACATCATCGCCATGGACGCCTTCCCCTGGCCCTCCAAGGACTTCGATCCCCGGACCTCTCCCTGGTACGCGGGGGCCAGGGAGAAAGCCGGCCTGTACTGGACCTCCGTGTACGAAGACCTCCGGGGGCGGGGACCCGCAGTCGCCTGCGCCATGCCCTTCTACGATCAGTCCCTCGGGGGGAATCTCTTTAAGGGCGTTGCCCGGAGCACCGTGCTGCTGGCGGACTTTACGGAGATCATCGATTCCGCAAAGGTGGGCCGCACCGGTTATGTGTTTCTGCTCGATCAAGCGGGCCGGCGGCTCTTCTCATCGGGGCGCATGGACGTGCGGATCGACGGGGACGGCAATATTATCGGGGAGAACTACCTGGAAAGCGCCAATCCCCGGCTCCGCAGCCTGGGCCTCAGCATGACCCTGGGCGCCGAGGGCATGACCGCGCTGGAGATCGACGGGATTCCGGTCTACGCGGCCTACGCCCCCATCACCACCCTGAGCTGGAGCCTGGGCGTGGCCATCCCGGTACAGGAGATCGCCGAGCCCGCGCAGCTCATCAAGGCGCGGATACTCAGCCTGACCAGCGACACGACGGACTTCATGGACCGGCGGCTCTTCCTTCTGGCGGGCCATACCGCGCTCATGCTGATACTGACGCTGTTCATCGCCGCCTTCCTCTCGCTGCGTTTTACCCGCGCCGTTACCAAGCCCATCCTCGCCCTGAACGAGGGGGTACGGGAAGTGAGCGCCGGGAACCTCGACCGGGAGGTACTCATCACAACCGGGGACGAACTTGAGCAGTTGGCCGGCTCCTTCAACACCATGACCGCACGGCTGCGGGAACATATCGCGGCGGTCGCCGCGGCCACCGCGGAAAAGGAGCGGATCGCCACGGAACTCAACGTGGCCACCCAGATTCAGACCAGTATGCTGCCCTACATCTTCCCGCCCTTCCCGGACCGGGACGATGACTTTGACCTCTACGCGGCGGTGCATCCGGCCAGGGAGGTGGGGGGTGATTTCTACGATTTCTTCTTTATTGATGATGATCATTTCGCCGCGCTGGTCGCCGATGTGTCGGGCAAGGGGATTCCCGCAGCCCTGTTCATGGCCATCACCAAGACCCTGATCAGGAACCGCGTCCAGACCGGGGCCGCGCCGGAGCGGGCCTTGGAGAGCATCAACCGCCAGCTTTGCGGCAACAACATCGCCGATATGTTCGTTACCCTGTGGCTGGGCGTCCTGGAAATCTCCAGCGGGCGGCTGGATTACATCAACGCGGGCCACAATCCGCCGCTTTTGAAGACCGGGGAGCGGGCGTTCTCGTTCCTCGCCTCAGCGCCGGACCTGTTTCTGGCGGGCATGGAAGATACGGCCTACCACCGCCGGCAGGCGGTCCTCAAACCGGGCGATACGCTGTTCCTCTACACGGACGGCGTTACCGAGGCGATGGACACCGGCGGGACTTTGTACGGCGCGGGGAGGCTGCGGGCGTTCCTGGACGCGCAGGCCGGGCTGCCGGTACGGGAACTGCTGAACCGGCTGCGGGAGGACATCGGCGCGTTTTCGCGGGGCGCGGAGGCGGCGGACGATATGACCATGCTGGCGCTGAGGATCGCCCGGTGATTCGCTCCGGCGGACTGTGGGCCGCAGGCTTGTGCGTTTTGGGCTTGTCCGCCTGCGCCCGTGGCCCGGACTACGCGGCCCTGGTGAATGCCGGCCCGTACGGGGAGGAACGCGCCTTTGTTGAATCCCTCCTGCCCGAGGGCCTGGAGCTTGGAGACCCGCCCGCCCTGCTGATTGAATTTCACTCGTCCTGGGAATACGAAAACGCCTTTGGAGACATCCTCATCTCCCGGACGCCCCTTGTCCCCCAAGCGGATGCGCTCGATGGCCGGACCAGCGCGGCGCTTGAGGATTGTCTGGCAGGGCGCGAGACCCTCGTTCCCCCCGAAGCGCTGGCCCCTCCCTTTGTCGCCCTGCGGGTGGATGGCCGGGCCCTGGGCGGCGAAGGCTACCCCCTGTACCGGGCCGTGGGCATCAGCGTCCGGGGAGCGGGAGACGCTCCGCTTAAAAGCCGGCTCGAAGCGCGGCGCGCCCTCCTGGAAGCGGCGATCCGCGATGCGCCCAAACCCCTGGTCCGGCCCATACCCAAGCCCGTGTGGATCGCCGCGGGCGGAGACCTCATGCTTGACCGGGGCGCCGAGGAGATACTCTTCGAGGAAGGCCCGGCGGGAATCTTTGGGGGGACTGCGGCCATGCTGGAGGCGGCGGACATCGCCCTGGTGAATCTCGAAGGCGTGGTGAGCAGCCGGGGAGCAAAAACGCCCAAGTCATTCAACTTCCGCTTCAGCCCCCGGATTGCCCCGGCGTTGAAGGCGGCGGGAATCAGCGCGGCGCTTCACGCGAACAACCACGTCTACGACTACGGGGAGACCGCCTTTCTGGACAGTCTGTCGGCGCTTGCGGACGCGGGACTCGGTATCGCGGGCGCGGGGCTTGACGATGACGCGGCCTCAGCGCCGTGCGTCATGGAGCGGGAAGGCGGGACCTTCCGGGTCTTCGGCCTGGCCTCGTTCCCCCGCGAGCGGAACGGCTGGGACGGGGTAAGCGCTGCCGCGGGCCCGGGCCGGCCCGGAATGCTCCACGCGGGAAGGGGCGGCGGGGAGCGGCTCAAGGCCCGTTTTGACCGGGGAGACTCCCGGATCGTGGACATTGTGCTGTTCCACGGCGGGGTTGAGTGGTCCCGCCGTCCTGACGCGGCCACCCGCGAACTCTACACGGAACTGATCCGCTCCGGCGCGGATTTGGTAATCGGCTCTCACCCTCACATTGTGCAGGGTTTTGAGTGGGTGATGGGGAAGCCGGTGTTCTGGTCGCTGGGGAACTATGTGTTCGGGGGGATGGAGAACACGGAGGGCGGCGAGGAGGGGCTTTTTATCCGGCTGGGTTTTCTTGATTCCCGGCTGATCTATCTGGAGCCTTTTGCTTTGACGCTGACCCACACGCGCACGGACATTGCTTCGCCGGAGAAGCTGGACGTGTTTTACCGGCGGTCGCGGGAATTACGGTAAAGCGGGGGCGCTGCCCCCGCACCCCCGCCGGGGGGTTACGAACCCCCCGGTCCCCCCGCCCGCCTGCGTGTTATTTGCAATGGGCGCGGAACAGCGGTACAAAACGCTCCGGAGGAATGTTCATCGCGCCCAGACGGTCTTTATAGTCCAGCGGCATCCCCAGGTCCCAGAAGGCAAAACCCTGATCCCGCAGCCAGCGGCCCGTCAAGATAAGCTGAACCGTTCCCGCCGAATTTTCGTCCCGGCAGCCTGAATAGCTGGTGTACACCCGCCCGGCGAGCACCCCAAACTCCCCGGCAACAAGACGCCCATCCCGGTACAGCCCGAACGATACCGGACGCACCCCGCCCGGCGTTCTTCCTTTATCGCTGAGAGCGCGTACCTGCCGGATGCTCTCCAAAAGGGGGGGAGTGAGCCAATCGCCGCCGTGTACTTCGACGCAGCGATCCATAATGCGGTCAAACTCCGGGTCAAAGCGCAATTCATAGCGGGAGAGCAGCCGCCGGGCTGTTTTGGTTTCCCGCATGTCCGGGAAAAACAGCGCTGAGCGTTCCAGGTGGAGCTTGGGAAGCACCACATAATGGGGCTCCCGCTGCGGAGCGTCCGCCAAGGGCGCGGACATCACCAGGAAGCCTGCCGCCATCAGACCGGCAATGAAAACCGGATCGAAACTCAGCGCCAGGCAGAATTCCTCGCAATAGCCCGTTTTCAGCATAGCGTCCACGGTTTCCGCGCAGTCATCCCCGGGCGCCATGAAAATGTACCCGCCTTCAGTATAACGAAGCCTCATAACCCTCCGCGCCGGGATTCTGCCCAAGCGTCCGGTCCCGGTTCCGCACAGCCGGAGCCAGATTGGGCGCGAGCTGGAGCGCCATCTCAAAGTCAGCGGCGGCCAGGCTTATATCGCCCCTTTTATAGTACGCCGCGCCCCGGTTGTTGTAGAGAACGGCGTTATCCGGGTCCAGTTGAAGCGCCGCCGTGTAGTCCTCGATGGCCAGATCGAATTCCCCCTTCCGGTAGTAGGCAATGCCCCGGTTGAGGTGGGCGGCAACGTAAACCGGCCGCAGCCGGAGCGTATCGGTGTAGTCCTCGATGGCCAGATCGAGTTCATCGATGGAACGGTAGGCGTTGCCCCGGTTGAAGTAGGCGTCCGCGTAGTTGGGCCTAAGCCGGATCGCCCGCGTAAAGTCCTCGATGGCCTGCTCTGGGTCGCCCTTTTCCGTGTGGATGATTCCCCGGTTGAAGTAGGCGATGGCGTAATTCGGGTCGAGCCGGATCGCCTCGGTGTAGTCGGCGATGGCCAAATCCATATCGCTCTGTACATTGCCCCGGTTACTGTAAGCGGTGGCTTTTTGGGGATTCAGGCGGATCGCCTCGGTATAATCCGACCGGGCGCGGTTCATATCGCCTGACCGCTTGTACGCCAGCCCCCGGTGTTCAAAGGCGTCGGAGAAGCTGGGATTGAGCCGGAGGGCTTCGGTCGCGTCCGCGATAGCCTGCGGGTATTCACCCTTTTCGTAGTAGGAGATGCTGCGGTTAAGGAAGGCCAGCGCAAAATCCGGGTTCAGGCTGATTGCCGCCGTGTAATCGGTGATAGCCTGGTCGTAGCGCCCCTGCCGGTGCAGTTGATTGCCCCGGTTGTTATAGGCGGAGGCGTCTTTTCCAAGATTCGGCAGCTTGTCTGCCGGGCAGAGTACCGTCTGCGGTATGAGCAGGCCAATCAGGATTAAAAAAACCGTTCTCATTACTGGAATCCTATGCGGGGGTTCTACCCCCGCGCCCCCGCCGGGGGGTTACAAACCCCCCGGTCCCCCCATTCGCCTTGGCTCGTTGTTTGTAATGGGCGCATATTTTTACAAATACCGTTTGGGGGCCTTGCCCTCCACCTGCGCGTAAAGCTCGATATGGCTCTTGGCAGTGCTGGCGGCAATCTTCCCCAAAAGCACCTCTTCAATCTGAAAGAACCCCACTTCGCTCGACATGGCCGCATCAATGCGGATGGGCTTCTCCTTCCCGCGGGAAAGCACCACATCCTCGATAGAGTTGGCCGAATACTTGTGAATGTCCCCCACCCGCGGCCCCTCGGCTAAAGCCATCGGAATCCGGGCGCGGCCCTTCTTCATATCGCAGCCGTCGGCCACCAGGATCACCCCCGCTTCGAGGGAGTGAATCACCCGGTTGCCCATGTGGCCGGAGATACCCTCCAGGGCTAGGGAGCGGATCATCACCCGCTTGGTTATATCTTCGGCATAAACTTCGCGGAGTATCCGGTCCAGGATCGGATAGGCCAGGTAGACGCTGTGCATCTCGTGATCCTGACGTCCGACGGACATACCCAGATCGTGCAGATTCGCCGCCAGGATCACCGCCGTAAGGCTGTCCTCGAATGAGCCGCACTCCTCGATTTCCAGGCTGGTCTTGATCCCCGCATCCCGCAGGAGGCCCATCATGATCACCGCGTTCAAGGCCACGGTCCGCATGTGCACGGGCCCGTGATCGTTATAGTGGAGCCGCTTGATGGAAACCGTGTTGGCGTACTCCTGCACGGCCTGAACTTCGTCATCCTCCAGGATGCGCCTGACCGAGGCGGCAAGCCGGGGCGAAAGCCCCAGGGCAGCCACGGCCTCTACAATCTTCCCGCCAAGGGAAAGTTCTTTTTGAGACTTCATCATACCTCCGGCGCATTGGCCAAGAGGTACTCCTCCGCCTCCCGGTTCCAGAGCCCCTGATGGCGGGCGCATATCGCGGCC
>JAITHH010000284.1 GCA_031280065.1 Treponema sp.
CGATGATCGCCGGGATGATGTTTTCCAGGCTGACAGCGCGATTGGGTTTTCGTATCAGGATATTGCGCTTGCCGGGGGGGAAACCAAGGAGTTTGTCATCCGGTTTACGCTTGCGAGGGTCAAGCGCCAGGGGCAGTGAACCGGGGCCAAGGCGAGCGGGGGGACCGGGGGGGCGGGGGCAGCGCCCCCGCCCGTGTACTAAATGAGTTCCCCACATGGGCTCAATACCTCACTACATGGACGAAATACCTCAATATATGGACTAAATAGCTCACCGCATGGACTTGATGAGCCCGGCGTTGGACTATCAGCGCTTCCCTCGCGTTACCCCCCGCGCTACACTGCAAACGGAGGCGGACATGGCTGATTTAGCGTATGCGGAAGAAGGCGGATTTACCTATGCGGATTACAAGGCCTGGGAACTCAAACTTGGGGAGCGCTATGAACTGATTGACGGCGCGGCTTACGCAATGGCGGCGCCGAATACCGGACACCAGCGTATCGTAACCAGGCTGGCCGGGGAGCTTTATAGCTTTCTCAAAGGCAAGCCCTGCGAGGTCTTTACCGCCCCTTTTGATGTCCGGCTTTTTTACCAGGAGGACGAAAGCGATGACACGGTGGTACAGCCTGACCTCACGGTGATCTGCGATCCGGGGAAACTGGGGGACGAAGGCTGCCGGGGAGCGCCTGATCTGGTAATAGAAATCCTCTCCCCCTCGAACACGGCCATCGAGATGGAGCGGAAGCTGAATCTCTACCAGGAGGCTGGTGTGCGGGAATACTGGGTGGTTGATCCGCTGAACCGGCGCGTCCGTGTGTACCTGCTCAAAGACGGCCGCTATGTTCCGCAGACCTTCCGCGCCGCTGACCGGGCGCAGTCAGCCATACTCCCCGGTCTGGAACTGTCCCTTGCGGATGTTTTTGAGTAATGGGGGCCGCGAACCGCTCAGGCAAAAGCCTTTAATCAGCGCTTCCCTCGCGTTACCCTCCCGCGCTACACTGCAAACGGAGGCGGACATGGCTGATTTAGCGTATGCGGAAGAAGGCAGATTTACCTATGCGGATTACAAAGCCTGGGAACTCAATCCCGGCGAGCGCTATGAACTGATTGACGGCGCGGCTTACGCAATGGCGGCGCCGAATACCGGACACCAGATTATCGCTATGACCTTGTACGGGGAGTTTTATAACTTTCTCAAGGGAAAACCTTGCAGGCCCATCCCCGCCCCCTTTGATGTCCGGCTTTTTTACCAGGAAGACGAAAGCGATGACACGGTGGTACAGCCTGACCTCACGGTGCTCTGCGATCCGGGGAAACTGGGGGACGAGGGCTGCCGGGGAGCGCCTGATCTGGTAATGGAAATCCTCTCCCCCTCGAACACGGCCATCGAGATGGAGCGGAAGCTGAATCTCTATCAGGAGGCTGGTGTGCGGGAATACTGGGTGGTTGATCCGCTGAACCGGCGCGTCTGTGTGTACCTGCTCAAAGACGACCGCTATGTTCCGCGGACCTTCCGCGCCGCTGACCGGGCGCAGTCAGCCATACTCCCCGGTCTGGAACTGCCCCTTGCGGATGTTTTTGGATAATTGGGGGAGGGGGGGCTGGAGCCCCAGCCCCCCGTCAAGACTGCTATTTACTTGCCAAGAATGCGTCGACTTGCCGCTGGTATTCAGCTTTTACCTTGGGTAAGCCCGCCCGGTTCAGGTCCGCGATGAGTTTGTCAATCGCCGCGCCCGAAGGACCCGCCAGCCCCACATCGAGCATCTTGTTTGCCGCGTCATACACCGCCTGAATCTGCGCCAGCTCGTTGGTGATGGAATCGGTCTTGAGGCTGAACCCGGCAAGCGGGGACGCGATGTTGTTCGGGTTGCCCAAGGCAAAGTCCTTCTCCTCCTGCCAGAAGCCCTCGCGGTACAGGGGATCGCCCCGCATAAACTGGGGTTTGAAGAGCGCCCAGCGGCCCTGCCAGTTCATGTAGTTGGAGTTGTTGTCGTTCATGCCCGCAGGGTACTTCACCGTGTTGGGCTTTGAGGCGTCCTTGACGTAGGTCTTCCCCTCGATGCCGTACATTACCAGGTCAAACATTTTCTGGCTGGTCTCCATCAGGTTCATCCACATGAGCGTACGCTCAGGGTTCTTCGATGTCCGGGGAATGGCCACAATGTTGGACAGCGGCGTGCGCAGGGGGAAGGCCTTGTCGTCATACAGGGAGCTGAAGCCCCACTTCGCGGAAGGCTCCACCCACGCGCGGGTGTCGGTGGCGAATTCGTGGGTTCCCCACTTGGTGATAAGCCGGCCCTGGTTGATAAGCTGGTTGTGATCGAGCTGATCCACCAGCACGTCCGCCCAGATCAGACCGTCTTTCTGCCACTTTTCGGCGTAAGCGGCCCGCTCGCGGAACGCCTGGGTTTCGGCGATGTACTGCACCTGCACCCGCCGGTCTTTGGGATTGAACACGAAGTTGTGCGTCCCGGCGATAAGATCGTTCTTGGTTTGGAACATCTCCATGCTGGCGTTCTCGATGGTGTAGCGATCCGGATAACGCCGCTTGAGTTCATAGAGCACCTTCTCCACATCCTCAACGGTTTTTACCGTAGCGGGATTCACATCGAGCAGGTCCGACCGCCACTGAAAGAAGGTACGGTTGGTCATGATATTCGTCCAGGGAAGGGCGACTACCTTGCCGTTCACCTTGGCGGCGTCGAGGGCCCCGGAACTCTGGTAAGCCTTGTACAAGTCCGGCGCGTACTTGGGCAGGAGTTCATCCAAGGCCATGTACCCGTTCATGGCGACCGTCCGGTAATACTGGAGCCAGTCCCCGTCAAAGTTGAGATCCCACACGTCCCCGGCGCTGAATTTCACCAGCATCTTGTCCGCATAGTCGGAACCGGCGATAAAGGACACGTCGAACTTGGCGTTGAGTTCGTTCTTGAACTCCTCCGCGATGGCGTTCCATACCTCGTCAGTGGCGCTCTTCTTGCTGTCAAAGAAGATAAAGGACAGCGTTACCGGATCAAGTCCGTTGACCGTTTCGCCGGAACTCCTTGCCGCCGAACCTCCTCCCGCAAACGCGGACGCCGCCGTGAGGCAGAGCGTCAGCATACCCGCAAAAACTCTCTTCATCTGTTTCCTCCGAAAAAAATATTTCCATCGCCGGATCAAACCGGCGGTGTTCCCTAACCTTTTACCGACCCCAGCATGATGCCCTTGACGAAGTAGCGCTGTACAAAGGGGTAGAGCAGCATGATCGGGCCGGTGGTGATGATCACCAGCGCCATGCGGAGTCCGTCTCCGGGGATGTTCGCCATCATAAGCTGCATCATCGGCGAGGCGTCCATGGTCTGCAAAAACTGAATATTGGCGATCACCGCCCGCAGCAGCATCTGGAGCGGCTGCATCTCCTGCCGGTCGATGAGCATGAGGCCGAGCCACCAGTCGTTCCAGTAGCCGAGCGCGGTAAAAAGCAGCACCGTGGCCAGCACCGGTTTTCCCAGCGGCATATAAATACGCCGGTATATCGTGAAATCCTGCGCCCCGTCGATCTTCGCCGATTCGTACAGCTCGTTAGGCATGGTTTTGAAGTAGTTGCGGATCAGAAAGATGTTCCACGCGGAAACCAGGGAGGGGACGATCAGGGCCAGGTAGCTGTCCTTGAGATGCAGGTAGCGGGTACAGACGATGTACCAGGGAACCATGCCCCCGGAAAAGAGCATGGTGATCAGCACATAGATGTTGATGAATTTCCTGCCGGGAAGATTCCGCCGGGAAAGCACAAAGGCCATCATGCTGTTGATCACCAGGGACAGGGCCGTGCCGATGACCGTAACCGACACGGTTACCCGGTAACCGGAAATGATCGCACGGGAATTGCTGAACAGGACCCGGTAAGGTTCAACGGTAAATTCACGGGGGATCAGCGTGAACCCGTAGGCCGAAGCCGCCGCCCTGGTGGTCAGGGAGCCGCTGATCACCAGGAGAAACGGGTAGAGACAGAGCGCCGAAAAAAGCCCCACCAGGAAGACCACCAGAACATAACCGAAACTCACCCTCTTATTCATTATCCCTCCTTAGAAAAGCGCCGAGCCTTCCTCGATCTTGTTGGCTATCTTGTTGCTCACCAGCACAAGGACAAAGGAAACCACCGACTGGAAAAATCCCGTGGCCGAAGATATGCCCACGTCCCCCAGCTTCCGCAGGGCCCGGTAAATGTAGGTGTCGATCACGTCTACCGTGGGGTAGAGGGTGGGAATGTCCCTGGTTACGTTGAAGAACAGGCCGAAGTCCGCGTTCATGATCTTCCCCACCGCCATGATCGTCAGGATGATCACCGTGGGCCGCAGGAGCGGCAGGGTAACATACCAGATCTGCTGGGCATGGCTGGCCCCGTCTATCTCCGCGGCCTCGTAGTAGGACCCGTCGATGCCGCTGATCGCCGCGAGGTAGACGATGGAACTGTAGCCCGCCCCCTTCCAGATGTTCACGATCAGCATGATCGCCGGCCAGTAGGAGGGCTGCATGTAGAAATTCACCTTCTCCCGGCCCAGGGATACGAGGATGCCGTTGAGGGAGCCCGTCTCGTAGGCCAAAACCCCGGAAACCAGCACTCCCACCACCACGGTGGAGATGAAAAAGGGCAGGAAGGTGATGGACTGGGCAATCCGCTTATA
>JAITHH010000017.1 GCA_031280065.1 Treponema sp.
GACGGGGCCAATGACCTGACGATCCTTTTCAGGCTCATCGCCCCGCTCATCAAGCCGACGATGGTGGTGCTCCTGCTGTACTACGGCATCGGCCACTGGAATTCCTGGTTTGCCGCTTCGATCTACATCCAGGACAACTACAAGCTGCCCATTCAGAATGTACTGCGGGCGATACTCATTGCCAACTCGGACATCCTGAACTCGGCGGCCACGGAGAACGACCAGATCAACCAGTTTGCGGAGACTATCAAGTACGCCGCTATTGTGATTACCACGGTGCCGGTGCTGTTTATCTATCCGTTCCTTCAGCGGTATTTTGTGAAGGGCGTGATGCTCGGCGCGGTAAAAGGGTAAAGAAAAGAATGCGGGGGGCCCAGGCCCCCCGCGCCCCCCTCCCGCCTTGCGCGTCGTTTGCAATGGGCGCGTGGCCAAGCCAGCGGAGGGCGCGAACCTACGGTTCGATGGCCCCCCCTAAGCGCGAAAACACCGCAACGCCCCTGTACCCGGATCGCTGAACAAAAGCCCGCAGGCTTTGAGGGCGATTCCCCCGCCGGGGAGCGCCGCTTGCGGGCCGCCGTAAAGGGCGTCGTTTAAGAGAGGATAGCCGATCCACGCCAGATGGCTGCGGATTTGATGGCGAAAACCCCGGCGCAGACGCAGAAAAAAACGGCGGCCCTCCCCTTCAATTGCGCTCCCTATAATCTCCGTCTGATAGAGCCCGCGCCGGTCCAGCACGGGCCGCACCGCCTTCCTCCCAAGACCGTAGGGCCTAAAGGCGCTCTCTATTATAGAAGGAATTCCGCCGTTGCCGGGGGGAGGAGGAAAACCCGGCGGAAGCTCCAGCGCGGGAAGCGCGGCGGCAGCCGCTTCGTACTCCTTGATCACGAGGCCCGCTTCCTGCTGGGCCGCGAGGGACGCAAAGGCGTCTTGTGTACGGGCCGCGAGGACCAGTCCGGCGGTCTCGCGGTCCAGCCGGTGGAGCAGGCCGCCTTCCCAGGGCTGGCGGCCTTGTACCGTAAGGAGTTCCGGGTAACGCCGGGCGCACCAGTCCAGCAGGGTCCCGGCGGGGGCGCCGCCTTCGGCCCCCCCGCGCTTGAGGGGCGCGGTGTGGAGGTTTGGCGGTTTATACACCACCAGGTATGCGGCCTCCTCCGCAATGACAGAGGGATTCAGGGACATAGCAAAGCGCGGAACCGGGCGGGGAGCGGGCTGGTAAAAACGCGGGCTTCGGTCTCGCCGGGCAGAATCAGGGAAAGGCTTTTGGCGTGAAGCATCAGGCCGCTGGGGAAGCAGCGGGAATCCCCGGTTCCATACAGCGGATCTCCCAGAACCGGACAGCCCAGATAGCGCAGATGAACGCGAAGCTGGTGGGTTCTGCCGGTCCGGGGTTTGAGCAGAAGCAGGGAATATGCCCCAAAAGACCGCAGCAAGCGGTAGAACGAGACGGCGGCCTTGCCCCGGTCAGCGGAAACGGTAAACCGCTTGCGGTCCCGGCTGTCCCGGCAGATGCGCGTATCTACGCGCCCCTCGCCCGCCGGGGGGACGCCCTGAACCACCGCCAGGTAGCGTTTCCGCGCCGTCCGCCGCTTAAACTGATCCGCCAGGAACGACAGGGCTTCATCATCATAGGCGGCGATAATCACCCCGGAGGTATCTTTATCCAGCCGGTGAACGATTCCGGGACGCGCCCCCTCGCCGCGCTGGCTGCCGCCGGGCATCCGGGCCAGACGCCGGTAGAGCAGGGCGTTGGCCAGCGTACCCCGCCGGTTCCCCGCGCCTGGATGGACCACCATTCCCTGCGCCTTGTTGACCACCGCCACCCGTTCATTCTCGTAAAGGATGTCCAGGGCGATGTTCTCCGGCAGAATGTCCGATGGTTCTGGAGGCGCCCAGGAGAGTTCTAAGCAGTCCCCTGCCTTAACGGGGCGCGACAGCTTCACTTCGCGGCCATTGACGGCGGCGGTTAGGGAGCGGGCCTTGATCTGGGAGCGGCTAAGGAGTCTTAAGCGCTCGGCTACATAGCGGTCGAGTCTGAGGGGAGCGGCCAGGTTTTCAACCGCGCCTGAGTATGCGGGCATTTACTCCCCTCCGCCTCCAGCCGGAAGGCTTCCGTGAGGGGCGTCCTGATCAGGCCCGGTTTCGGGGGCCGAACCGGGGGGAAATTCATCAGCGGGCACTTGGGGCCAGGGTTTCCGTATGATGATAGGCTCGCTGGAGCCGAATCGAGACGCGGCCTTATCAGCGCGGGCCCGTCTGATTCGGATGATCAGGTGATCGATGAGGGCCGCCAGCAAGGAGCCCCCGGCGGCGGCGGCAATGGTGATAATGTGTTCATCTTCGGTCATGCTGACCGCGCCGGCGCTCTTTGCGGGCCAGGGCAGGTAGCGGGCATCCCAGTTATGCTGAGATGCGCGGTAGGTGTCTACGAAGGTCGCGGACCAGAAATAGGTCAGCGGGAAAGAGCCGAAAAAGACAATATCGGCCCGCCAGAGGTCCAAGAGCCATTGGGGAGCGCCATCTTTTTTCTTGCTGACTCCCGCGTTCGTTGAAGCGGTTTGGGCTCCAAGGGGAATTCCCCCGATGAACAGCAGGAGCGTCAAACAGAATACCGTCCGCCTCAAGGCGGGATGACGCGGGGCACAAACCCCTGGTTTGCGAACCCCTGGTTTGCGAACCTTTGGTTCTCGAACCTTTGGTTCGATGATCTCCGCCTGGTCATCCGTGATTTTGCTGATCCTGTGCGCCATAGATTGACTATAGCGCCCGGCGCGGGGAGCGGCAAGCCCTCTATTTATAGAAAGAAGCGCGGTAATGGTCAAGAGAGGAAAGTGGAAAACGCGCTCTTCCTATTTTTTCCTCTCCGATTGAAGCGCCATACATACCCGCGCCGTATATAGAGATATATGGACGCACAAAACCCTGTAACCGATCCCGAAACCGGACAGCCCGCTGACCAGAACGCCGCCGGGGGGAAGCTCCTCAATCCTCCCCAGCTCTTCGACCGCATGTTCAAACGCGCTATGCGCCTATCGTCCCCCGCCGTCATCCGTTTCATCAACGGCGTATTCGGAACCAGCCACCCCCTGGACGCCGAAGTTGAATACCTCTCAACCGAACACATCAC
>JAITHH010000055.1 GCA_031280065.1 Treponema sp.
TTTGGTGCGGGATGCCGCGTCCGGGGCGGTCAAGGCTCAAAACGAGATACACGGCTACCGCGAGATTGCCATTTTCAAAAACGGGGTTACGCTGTAGGGCGGGGGTGCTGCCCCCATGCGCGAGGCGCATTGCCGCCTTGACATAACGGCCTTTTGGGAGTATAAAGATAAACCAGTTTGAACAGAAGGACGTATCATGTACGCATTGATAGAATTTAAAGGCAAACAGTATAAGGCTGAAAAAGGCGCGGTTTTGAAAGTTGACCGGATCGATGCGGAGCCGGGAGCGGCTCTGGATATTGATTCGGTACTCCTCCTTTCGGGAGATACAGTAACGGTCGGATCCCCCTATGTAGAGGGTGTGCGGGTCTCAGCCACGGTGGAATCCCACATCAAGGACAAAAAAATCATCGTGTTCAAGTATAAACCCAAAAAAGATTACCGCCGCAAACAGGGGCACCGGCAGC
Source organism: Treponema sp. (assembly GCA_031280065.1). Next base: position 468 of record JAITHH010000055.1, read on the forward strand.
CATATTCGCTCATCAAAATCGTGGACATTGCCGGGGCTTAACGCAGGGATGATCACCATTGACGCGGTCTTGGACGAGGGGGGCCTTCTGGTTTCCTGCAAGGTCGCGGGCCACGCCAAGGCAGGGCCCAGGGGGGGTGATGTAGTTTGCGCCGCCGTTTCCGTGCTGACGCGGACCGCCCTCAGAATCCTCCTGGACAAGGAGGGCATCAGGCTCCGGGGGGAGGCTTTGGAGCGGGGTGTCTTTTGGCTGGAAACTGAGTATACCGGCGCGGACCGGGATTTTTTAGCCGCCGCCGGGGTTTTTCTATTGGAAGGGCTTCGATCCGTGGCGGAAGATTACCCGGATCATTGTACAATAGCTATTCATACAGAACGGAGGAAATAATATGGCTCGAAAACGCGGCGGCAGCGGCGCGAAGAACGGACGGGATTCCAATCCCAAATATCTGGGCGTCAAGGCGTCCAGCGGTACGCGGGTCAAAGCCGGTACAATTATCGTGCGCCAGCGGGGTACAACAATACACCCCGGCGCGAATGTAGGCTGCGGCAGAGATTTCACGCTCTTTGCCTTGACCGACGGGAAGGTGGCTTTTATACAGCGCCGGGGCCGAAAGCTGGCCGAAGTGGTTCAGGCGGAAGCCTAATCAGCGGCTTCCTGGAAAACGAGCAGCGCCGCTTGTAAATCCTTCCGGTCTATGCCCCAGTTCCGCCCAAACCGCGCCAGCAGGGAATCCGCAAGGGCCATGAAGCGGCGGAAAACCGGCTGCCCTACCGGGAAAAGCGCCGCCGTGATCGCGGAGAAATTCCCCCGGTTCATGATGAGTTCCCAAAAGCGGGCGGCGTTCTTGATCCGCGCCAGTTCCGGCGCGGGCAGGGCGGCGGTTTCCTGCACCTCGTAGGGCGGCGCGGGGTCATAACGCATACCGTAAGCCTGGTCATGCCGGGCCAGGGGCGTCCCGGGCAGGCGTTTGAGAATCCCCAGTTGAATTTCCAGCGAAGTCCCCGCGCCTGACGCCGCTTGCCAGAGCCGGTCAAATCCATTCGCAAAGGAAGCTGAATCTTCCCCCGGCAGTCCCGCGATCAAATCCGCGTGAACAATGGCGTTTGCTGCTTCCCGCAGGAAATTCAGAACTTCAAGCTCCTGTCCGGGATCGCCGGGCCTCCCAATCAGCGCCGCGACTGCGGGGTTGAGGGTCTGGATGCCCAGTTCAAGGCGCAGACTCCCCGGCGGGAAGCGGCTCACCAGCGCCCGAAGCTCCGGCGGAAACCGGGAGGGGATCATCTCGAAGTGGACGCAGAAAGGCGATGCGTTTGTTTCGATTTTATTCAAAAAGAATTCCATGATCCTGCAGGCCCGGCCGCTGTTCAGATTGAACGTCCTGTCCAGGAACTTGATTGTCCACGCCCCCCGCCGCAGCAGGGTTTCCATGCCGGCAAGAAATTCATCCAGGGGGAATTCCCGCACCTGTCTGTCCAGGGAACTCAGGCAGAAATCACAGCCGAAGGGGCAGCCTCTGGAGGCTTCCACGTAGACCAGCTTGCGGCGCAGGTCTTCTTCGGTGTAGAGACGGTATGCGGGATCGATGGACGGCAGCGGGACCGGTTCGGCGTTAATGAATTCGGGGGGGTCGCGCCTGCGCTCTTCGTTTTCCGTGAGTATATCCTCTACGAGACGCCGGAACGCGGCTTCTCCCTCGCCGCGAATCACCCAGTCAGCGTGGCGGAAAAGGGCGGCCCCCTCGGGCAGATGGGACGCCTCCGGCCCGCCCAGCACAATCCGCGGACGGGGCGCGTCAGCGCCCCAGCGGGCCTCCAGCGCGTCCAGCAGTTCCGCTGTCGCCCGGTGGTTCCAGATAGAAACCGATACGCCCAGAATCCGGGGGCGCGCCCGCAGCAGCGTTTCGGTCTTTTCCGCTAAAGGCTGGCGCAGGGCAAATTCGATAATCTCCGTGCGCGCCTCATACGCGCCCAGATTGGCCTTGAGCAGCCGCAGGCCCAGGGAGGGATGAATCCACTTGGCATTGATAGTACACAGGACAATATCAGACATAAACGGCTTTTCTCTCTTGGAAGGACAGTTTTCGTGTGAAGATTAGCATGAAGGACGCGGCGTGAATAGGGAACGGGCGGGGGAATGAGACGCGGGCGGCTGGCTTGCCTGCGGGTCTGCGCATAAACAAGAAGCGGCGCGGGTGTATGCCCGCGCCGCTTTGTTCCGCGCTTAATCCGCGATTGTCTGTCCCCGTTTATTGGGTAACAAGCGTGGCAACGCAGCGTTGGTTATAGTCGAAATACATAACGCTTTGGATGCCGTCGTTGCTCTCGTTCTCCCACTTGTATATTCCACCAGTATCACCAATATTCCGCACCACCAGGAACTTCTTGCCGCTGGCCGTTTCAAGGAAGGCTTGGACGTAGACACCGACATTGGCGGTAGCCTCAGTGGAGGTGTAGGGAACTACGAGAGGTTTCCCCGCGGGCGTACTCGCTTCGAGCGCCGTCTTGTCAAACTCCACTTTCTGCGTGTCAAGCCAGATGCCGTTCTCGTAATCTAACACACCGTCGCTCTTTGCCCAGTACACCACCAGCTTGTCCCCCTCCTGTAAAGCGCCTTTGTAGGTCAAAGCGGAGGGGGTAATGGTGTACCTGAGCTCCCGGTCGGCGCCTGTTCCTGTTGCCGAGGAACCGCCGATGCTGATAGATTTGCTGCTGCCGATGAAATCCCGTGGATTGACGCTAACCGAAGTCCCTATGGGGTTGGGGAAATACTTGTCCACGCCGTCCTTGGATGCCTTGATCCGGTACACGTACTTGTCGCCAGCGCTTGGGACGGTCCGGTCATAGACGGTTGAAAAAGCGGGCGTCTGCCCCAATGCTTCGATTGTGCCGTCCAACTTCGTTCCTTCCAGCTTAGAAACCGTCACTGGCGTGTAAGTACCGGGCTCGCCTGCCGCGTCTACCGGGGCGCGTTCCAGGATGTACTCATAACCATCCTTTTTCGTGAAATTCCCGGTGATAGGGATGGTGTAGCCGGCGATGGCGGTGCTGTCTTCGTTATAGATGGCCTTGACACTACCCGTCAACAGGGAATCACTCGATCTGAACAGCTTTTTAAACGTTTGCGCGGCGCTGGGTACGATGTCGCTGTCCGCGTAGTAAGCGGGGGCGGAGGGGTTTTCTGACAGTTTGCCAACCACCTTCACCGTGTACGAGCCTTCCAGTTGATTCGCGGCGTCCCAATCGATCTCGCCGCTGGTTCCGGTAATGAAGCCGGGGCTGCCGATGAGGGAAGAAGCGTTCGCACGGTACAGTTTAACGGAATAGCCCGCAGGTATAATGCCTGTTGTTGGAGCAGTAACCGTTACCTTCACCTTGCTGTTGTCCTCGTCAAACTCAAACTCCACCTTTGTTGGCTTGTCCAGTTTGGTTCCCTTGGCGGGAATGGTTGTAGGCGTTCCCTCGGCGGTCCCCTGGTTGTTGTTGAGCGTACTGGACGTTGCGATGGCAACTACCGTGTAGGTGTACGCGGTGTCCTTGACCAGAAGATTATCGTCCGCAGCCAGGTCTAAGTACACCCACTTATTGGCCGCCTTATCCAACTGCGGGCCGCCGTTGACCTCGAGCTTTTTGTCGGCGGTATTCACCGCGTCCCGCCGCCACACCTCATAGCTTTGGGCGTCCACAATGGGGTCCCAGGTCAGTTTGACGCCGCCCGTTACCGCTTCCGCCGTTACCTCCGGGGCCGCGATTGCCGTTGAGTTGACTGTGCCGTCTATACTGACGGGGCTCACGCCGTTTTCGCAGCCCGCCAGAACCAGAGCGAATGTCAGCGCCGCGCTGAACATTCCATACGCTAAAAACCGGGTTTTCTTCATAGAAAACTCCTCTTGTCTGGGCGGCAATTCACCCTATTTATGGTAAACTGACGCCCGTGTTGTCCGGCCGCAGGGCCGGTATAATAAGCCGGGCCGCTCCGCTTTTGCACACGGGGGCGGTTCCGGCGTTATTACCGCAGGTAATTCCGCAGGCGATTCCGCTTAGGGAATCAGACGGCTCTGAATCGGGCAGTACGCGCCCGGTTCGCCGCGGGGATTCAGCCAGCATCCGGTGATGAACAGGGTCTTGCCCGAATCGTCCAGGCCGAATTCCAGCCGGTGTGAATGGCGGCGCGTGTTGAACGCGCAGGGCAGTTCCTCCGGGGACACGGGAACGGCGGTGAGCAGGCGGTGATCGGCCTGGGCCTGCTCGCGGGTAGCCGGGCCGCTGGGGAGCATGAGGCCGTAGCGCACGGCAAACTGGTACAGGCTGCGCTTGTCGCGGCTGACTGCCCCGGCCTGGGCGGACAAGAGCAGGTCGATCATGTGCACACCCGGATAGGAGAAGGCGATTGCGATCAGGATGTCGGGGATGCCGATGCGGGATGGGTTGTTATCGTGAAGTTTGAGCCCCAGCGCGATGATGTCGTCCGCGGTGAGCGGGGGTATATAGAAGTATCTGCGCTTCATGGTCCGCATGGCCGCCTCCAGGCTGGTGAATGCCTCGCGGCACTGTTCGGTAACGGCGGCGGTGCGCTCCGCGCTTCTGGCCTTCTGCAAAGCGGCGTCCGCGGCGGCGGTGAGCGCGGCTAAATCAGCGATGTCCGCGGGAAGGACGAGCCAGCGCTGGCCGTGGACGGGCAGCAGCTCGTTCCAATTCTTGGCCATGTAAAGGACGCCTGATCTGCTGGTGGACAGCCAGCCGTGATATTCACTCATATTGAACTCCTTGAAGGTAAGATCGAATAGTCTCCGTGCGGGGCACGGTGTATTCCGGTTTGGGATCGATGTATTTCGCGGCGGGCACGGTGTATTTCGTCACGAGATCAATGTATTTCGCGCTGGGATCGGTGTATTTCGTCACGGGATCAATGTATTTCGCGCTGGGATCGGTGTATTTCGCGACGGGATCGATGTATTTCACCACGGGATCGGTGTATTTCATCGCGGGATCGATGTATCCCGTCTCGGCTACGATGTATTTTGCGCTGGGATCGGTGTATCCTGCCAGGGGATCGGTATACTTTGTCTTGAAATTATGGTATACTACAGGAGCATTAAAGAAGCAGGGGGCTTGACAAAGATTAGAAAGTGCCCATAATTTGTCGGCTGTCGGCTACAACTTTGTTCATAATACTAGTATAGCGAGAAGGGAAGAGGAAGTCAAGAGATCGGCGTGGAAATTGAAAGAAAATACATGGGGGGTGCCGGGGGGTTGTAACCCCCCGGCGAAATGTGAAACGGGGGCTGGGACCGCTGGCATCGCATGTACCTCTCCACATTCGACGCATCCCCCAACCAGCAACCTCCGCGCTTAGGGAAGCGCTGATTGCGGACCTTCGGTCCGGCGGATGAAACCGCAGATTACGCAGGTGAAAAGGATGCCGCAGATGAATAGAAACAGCATCAGCGTCGAACCGCAGGTTCGCAAACCGAAGGTTCGCAATCTGTGTACATCCGTGTCATCTGTGGTAAAAAAACCAGTTGTCTGGGTGCTGAGGAAGAGCGTCCCGTGGAGGAAGAAAGCCGAAGCGGAGGCGTACCTGTGCGCGGTAAATTCCAAACAGCACGGTTCCCCGCGTCAGCCGGCGTATTCCCCGATAAGGCGGATAAAGGCATCCCCGTACTTCTTCAGCTTCACCGCCCCCGCGCCGGAAACGGCCAGAAATTGATCCGGATTACGGGGCAGCCTGCGGCACATATCCCGCAGGGAGGCGGTTAATGGAAAGCCGTTACCCGCAAAGGGTGTCTTTCCCTATTCCAGAGCATTTTTTTGCTGGTTTTCCTGGGTAAACCCCCAGGGCTCCTGCATTTACTTTTCCGGAAAAACGGTAAGATACGAGCTATATCCGAGGGAGGGAACGATGGATATAGCACGATTACAGGAAAAGCTGGGAACCATACCGGACC